>JAIRPA010000157.1 GCA_031257235.1 Burkholderiales bacterium
GGGATCACCGGCTCCGAACAGGTTGAAGTGGATGTCTTGGGGCGTCCGGTTCGCTCCCTTTCTCTAACGCCGCCGATTGCCGGCAACAACGTTGAATTGACCCTTGATTTTCCGCTCCAGCAAATTGCCGAAGTGGCAATGGCAGACAACAACGGCGCGATCGTGGCGATGGATCCGACCAACGGCGAAATTTTGGCGTTGGTCTCCATGCCGGGGTTTGAGCCGGGTCTATTCATCGACGGCATCAACAGCACTCTTTGGAACGAACTCAATACTTCTCCGAATAAGCCCTTATTAAATCGTGCTTTGCGCGGCGCGTATCCGCCCGGCTCGACCTTAAAACCTTATCTTGCCTTAGGCGCGCTTGAATCCGGCAAACGCCATGCGGCGGATGCCATCAATGATCCGGGATACTATGTTTTGCCCGGCACCACGTTTACTTTCCGCGACGACAAAAAAGGCGGTCATGGTCGCGTGGATATGTTAAAGGCGGTGGTCGAATCTTGCGATACTTATTTTTATACTTTGGCTTTTGATACCGATATTGACGACACCGCGCGTTTCTTGGCGCCTTTTGGGTTTGGTCAAAGAACCGGCATTGATATTGACGGCGAAGTGATGGGCGTGTTGCCCTCCCGCGCGTGGAAACGCGAACGCTTTTCCGGCTCTGCTTATCGGGAAGATCATCGTCGTTGGTACAAAGGAGACTCCATCTCCGCCGGCATCGGTCAGGGTTATAACAGTTTTACGCCTTTGCAGCTTGTGCAAGCCGTGTCTGCCATTGCCACCGGCGGCGCGGTGTATCGTCCGCATTTACTCAAAAGAGTCATCGAGAGTAGCACCGGATTCCCGACGGAAACCAAGCCGGAGCTCGTCCGCCAAATCAACTTGAAACCCGAAAACATACAATTCATTCGGCAGGCGATGACTCAAGTCAATCAATACGGCACGGCGGCGCGCTCGTTTTGGGGCGCGTCTTATAAAAGTGCGGGCAAAACCGGAACGGCGCAGGTCTTTTCGTTAAAAGGCGAAAAATACGAACAGGGAAAACTCGACAAACGTCTTCACGATCACGCGCTCTACATTGCCTATGCGCCGGTTGAAGACCCTAAAATAGCGGTCGCCATCATTGTTGAAAACGGTGGTTTTGGGGCGCGTGCCGCCGCCCCTATTGCGCGGATTATGTTCGATTACTATTTACTCCACAAAGAGCCTGAACAAAAACAACCGCTTCCTCCAAAAACCGAAGTTGATTGGGAAGAATAATCTCATGATTCGTCTATCGTCATTAAATATCTTATGGGATCGGTTCACACGCCACATCGACGGGCTTTTGATGGGGTTTGTGTTGATCCTGCTCGCCATTGGTTGCGTGACGCTTTTCTCGGCAGTGACGCCCAACCACGCTTATTTCTTTCAACAGCTGCGCAGTATTGCCTTAGGGCTGGTGGTGATGTGGGTGGTCGCCAACACTCACCCCATCCGAATCGCGCAAGCCGCCATCCCTTTGTATATCGTCAGTGTTGTTTTATTGGTCGGCGTTTCGCTTTTTGGCGTGACGGTCAACGGGTCGCAACGTTGGCTCTCTATTTTAGGCATGCGTTTTCAGCCGTCCGAGCTTGCCAAAATTGCCGTCCCGCTTTTTTTGGCGTGGTACTTCCACAAGATCGACGGACGTTTGAATATATTGAGTTCTTTTGTCGCCGCCGCCATTATCTTATTACCCGCTGCGCTCATTAAAAAACAACCGGACTTAGGCACGGCGTTGCTGGTGATTGCCTCCGGGTTTTATATTCTTTATTTGGTTCGTCTGCCTTGGAAAATTATTTTCTCGACGGTGTTGCTGGGGGTTTTGTATGTTGCGTTTTTTGCGCACGGTTATCAACTCAAACGTATTTCCGCCTTCATTGATCCGGCGGCTGATCCTGCCGCGTCCGGGTATCACACCATTCAAGCCTCCATTGCCATCGGCTCCGGCGGGTTGACCGGCAAAGGTTGGTTAAACGGCAAACAAACCCATTTAAACTTTTTGCCCGAACATCACACCGATTTTATTTTTGCGGTGTACAGCGAAGAGTTTGGATTGTTTGGCATTGTCTTGTTGTTGGTTTTGTTCGGACTATTATTATGGCGCTCGGTGGTGATTGCCGGCAGTGCGGATACGGTGTTTGAGCGGCTGTTGGCAGGCGGCATCACACTGATGTTGTTTACGTATACCTTCGTTAATATGGGCATGGTCAGCGGCATCTTACCGATTGTCGGCGTTCCCCTTCCCTTCTTTTCGTTTGGCGGCACCGCCATGATCACGATGTCCGTGTGCATCGGAATCCTGATGAGTATTAAATCTCACGGCGGGCGTGGGCGAAGTCCGTTTGATTAACAGGGCGGCAAAAAGTAAAAACCTACTTTTTGCCGGTTGAAGTTACCCAAAAAGCACAGGCGAAGCCGGATACTTTTTGGTAGAAACGGCGGCGGACACACCGCGCTTCCGAATGTAACCTCAATCTCACACC
>JAIRPA010000163.1 GCA_031257235.1 Burkholderiales bacterium
ATGGGTATCCACACCGGCGATTCCATCACCGTCGCGCCCGCGCAAACCCTCACCGATAAAGAATATCAAATCATGCGCAATGCTTCGTTTGCGGTGTTGCGTGAAATCGGTGTGGACACCGGCGGGTCTAATGTTCAGTTTGCGATCAATCCTAAAGACGGTCGAATGATCGTCATCGAAATGAACCCGCGCGTCTCGCGTTCGTCCGCGTTGGCGTCTAAAGCCACCGGTTTTCCGATTGCCAAAATCGCCGCGAAATTGGCGGTGGGTTATACCTTAGACGAATTAAAAAACGATATTACCGGCGGCGCCACGCCTGCCTCATTTGAGCCGACGATTGACTATGTGGTCACCAAAGTTCCGCGCTTTGCTTTTGAAAAATTCCGCGAAGCCGACCCCCATTTAACCACCCAGATGAAATCCGTCGGTGAAGTCATGGCCATCGGCCGCACGTTTCAGGAGTCTTTACAAAAAGCCCTGCGCGGGCTTGAGACAAGCATCGACGGATTAGACGAAAAAGAAGAAGATCGCATTGTGATTGAGGACGAATTGCGGATGGCGGGTCCTGATCGCATTCGTTATATTGCCGACGCTTTCAGAATCGGTTTAACGCTCGACGAAGTTGCGCGCTTTACTCATATTGATCCTTGGTTTCTCGCGCAAATCGAAGCCTTGGTTGCCCTTGAACGCACCGTTCAATCCAAAACCCCCGGCTCGTTGACGGCGACGGAATGGCGTTATTTAAAACAAAAAGGATTTTCCGACCGACGCTTGGCAAAGCTCTTAAAAACCGATGAAAAAACGATACGCGAACATCGTCACGCTTTTAACGTTCGTCCCGTTTTTAAACGTGTGGATACCTGCGCGGCAGAGTTTGCCAGCCAAACCGCTTACTTATATTCCACTTATGAAGCCGAACACGGCGTTTGTGAAGCCTTGCCGACCGACAAAAGAAAAATCATTGTTTTAGGCGGCGGACCCAACAGAATCGGTCAGGGGATTGAGTTTGATTACTGTTGCGTTCACGCGGCTATGGCTTTGCGTGAAGACGGCTTTGAAACCATCATGGTCAACTGTAATCCCGAAACCGTCTCGACCGATTACGATACCTCCGATCGTTTGTATTTTGAACCTTTAACGCTTGAAGACTTATTAGAGATTGTTCACCTGGAACAACCCGAAGGCGTGATTGTTCAATACGGCGGACAAACGCCGTTAAAAATTGCGTTGGCGTTGGAAGCGCACGGCGTGCCGATCATCGGAACCTCCCCTACCGATATTGATGTTGCGGAAGATCG
This sequence comes from Burkholderiales bacterium, assembly GCA_031257235.1. Classification (GTDB taxonomy): domain Bacteria; phylum Pseudomonadota; class Gammaproteobacteria; order Burkholderiales; family Casimicrobiaceae; genus UBA931. Next base: position 1,299 of record JAIRPA010000163.1, read on the forward strand.
TGAACACTTTCAAAAACTCTTACAAAAATTAAACTTAAAACAACCGCCGAACACCACCGCGCGCACGCAGGAAGAAGCGTTACAGGGGGCAGAAGCCATTGGTTACCCCTTGGTGGTGCGTCCTTCCTATGTGTTGGGCGGGCGCGCGATGGAAATCGTTCACGACCCGCACGATTTAAAACGTTACATGCGTGAGGCAGTTTCCGTATCGCACGATTCTCCGGTTTTGTTGGATCGTTTTTTGGATGACGCGATTGAGTGCGATGTTGATTGTATTGCCGACGGTGAAACGGTATTGATCGGCGGTGTGATGGAACACATCGAGCAAGCCGGTGTGCATTCGGGGGATTCCGCCTGCGCCTTGCCGCCTTATACCTTATCGCCCTCCACGGTGGACGAATTAAAAGCGCAAACCCGCGCGATGGCAAAAGCCTTGAACGTCATCGGATTGATGAATGTTCAATTTGCGATTCAGCGCGACAACCTCACGCGCACGCCCACCATTTATGTATTAGAAGTCAATCCTCGCGCGTCACGCACCGTGCCGTTTGTCTCCAAAGCCACGGGGCTGCCTTTGGCAAAAATCGCGGCGCGCGCGATGGTCGGCAAAACCTTAAAAGCGCAAGGCATCACCCAAGAGCCGACGCCGCGTTGGGTGAACGTTAAAGAAGCCGTCTTTCCCTTCTCAAAATTCTTGGGGGTTGATCCCGTGTTGGGTCCTGAAATGCGCTCCACGGGTGAGGTCATGGGGATTGGTCAAACGTTTGGTGAGGCGTTATTAAAAGCGCAGCTTGCCGCGGGCGTTCGTCTGCCTGCCGGCGGCAACGTGTTGTTGACGGTGAAAAAGAGCGATCGTGAGCGCGCCGTCAAAGTAGCGCAACGTCTGCACGCGATGGGTTATAAGCTATTGGCCACCGAAGGCACGGCAGAAGACATCACCGCGGCGGGCTTGCCGGTTGAAGTGGTCAACAAAATCAAAGAAGGTCGCCCGAATATTTTGGATCGCATGATCAGCGGCGAAGTTTCCTTACTGTTGACCACGGTGGACGAAACCCGCGCGGCGATTGCCGATTCGAGCCTTGTGCGCATCACCGCGTTGGCTCATAGTATTCCTTATTGCACCACAATGTCCGGCGCGGAAGCTGCCGTGATCGGCTTGGAATCCTCACCGAAAGACATGCGTTTGTATCCATTACAGGGGTCAGGGGATTCGCCCAAAAGTAAAAACCTACTTTTGGGCGGTTGAAGTCACCAAAAAAGTACCGGCAAAGCCGGATACTTTTTTGCGTAGGGGACGCCGCCCTCGGCGTCCCGAAAAACGCAAACCCCCGACTGCTTTGCAGTCACCCCCTTTTTTTATTCGGCAAAAAGTAAACCCCTACTTTTTGCCGGTGTGAATTTCCAAAAAATCGCGGGACAACCTTTGGTTGGGGCGGAACTTACTTTGCGAAGCAAAGTTAGTGGAGACCAAAACCCCGACGATTTTTTTCGGGAAAGGCGACATGGATTCTGCGACTTCGTTTGCTAAAGCAAACGCGCGCTTAATTGACGAGCCCTGATGCCTGATTCCTGACCTCTGATTCCTGCCCCTATCTCTTCCTCACCGACTCAAAAAACTTCTCATTGCTGGCTTTTTCGAGGTTGGCGTTGGCTTCGTAGTCGTTCGGGTCAAGTTGAACGGCTTGGTGAAAGTCGGTGATGGCGTTTTCAAAATCTTTTTGGTAGGCATACACCAGACCGCGTTGATTGTAGAGTCCGGCATCGTCCGGCTCTAAGCGAATGGCTTGGGTAAAATCCGCAATCGCTTTTTTGAACTCGTGCATTTCGGTATAAACCATCCCGCGATTATAGTAACCGTCGGCAGATTGAGGGTTAAGATCAATACATATGGTTAAGTCTGAAAGGGCATGCTTATAATCGCCGCCCTCGCAATAAGCAATGCCCCGACTGTAGTAAGCCTCTTGGCAGTCCGGCTCAAACTTAATCACGGTGGTTAAATCGGCAATGGCGTCTGCAAGCTCGCCTCTTGCGCAAAAAACGTCGGCACGATCCAACAATACTTTCAAGCGCAACTCTTCAAAGGCTTTGGGCGTTTTGGCAATCAGCGCGGAGGCTAAATCTAAATCATCCAACGCGCTTTCTAAATCTCCTTTATGATGTTGCGCCATTCCGCGACGATAGTAAATTTCAGGGTCGTCGGGGTCGATGTCAATCGCAACGTTGTAATCATGAAGCGCGCGATCAAAGTATCGGACTTCCGATAATACGTTGCCGCGCCATAAACGCGCCGTTGGGTCTTTGGGGTTTAATTTGACGGCACGGTTTAAGTCTTGCAGGGCGCGCACAAAATCATCGAGATTGGCGTAAGCAAGCCCTCTTGCGCAATAGCCCCGCGCGGAATCGGGGTTCATCGCAATGAATTGACCGGCCATTTCCACGGCACGGTCAAAGTCTTCGTCGTCAATCGCGTCAAATGCCGCGTTGAGTAATGATGTCGCGCTTTCAAAACCTTGAGTCATCTGCGCCCTCCCTAAAGTGTTCTTTTTCAAGCGCCATAGAAACCTTTTTGAAAGTCTTAGATTTCCGTAAACGAGAATATATTAAGGAAAATATATTTTGGCAATACGGTTCAGGAATCAGGAATCAGAGGTTCGGCAAAAAGTAGCCCCCTACTTTTTGCCGGTAATGATTTCCAAAAAATCGCGGGGGGAACCCCGACGATTTTTTGCAGGAACAGCGATAAAACCGGATTGCGGGTCAAGCCCGCAATGACGCCGCCTTGCGGCGGCGGACGCGCATTGCGCGTCCGTTGTAGGGGCGAACGGTGTTCGCCCGCCCTTGCCTTTCCTACAAAAAAGTATCGGGCTTTGCCTGTCCTTTTTTGGAGTTCGGCCGCCCAAAAGTAGGTTTTCACTTTTGGGCGAACCCCTGATCCCTTACGCCTTTTCCTCCACCCACGCCCAATGTCCCGGCGCTTGGTAAGTGGTGGTTTTGCCGGTGAGTTTGGCAAAAAAGCCTTCCGCGGGTTTGGCGAAGATCACGGGCGGCATGATCTGCCCCGCCACAAACTTCAACACCGAGCCGTCTTCCACACTCATCCACCGTCCGTCTTTGGGGCATTTCTCGCCGGTGGCAACGGTTTTGGGGAAAGCCTCGTCCGCCCTGCCCGTTTGGGGATCAACGCTTCTTAACTTAAACGAGTTTAAAATCGCGTCCCACATCGCCAACGCTTCTTGATCGGAAATCGAGGGCATGTGATTAAAAATGCCCGTGTTCAGCTCAATTCTTAAAAAAGGATGATCTTTGCTCCAGCCCATGTCTTCCCAGATAAAGGCATGAACGCGACCCTTCTTGTCTTCGGGCAGGGTGACCAACAACTCTTCGCCTTTGGGCGCGCCGGGCAAAGGACGTTTGTCCGCCCGCAGGGTTTTCACACGGTGCGCCATGTTGCCGAACTTGGCAAAGATGCCGTCCTTGCGCGACAACAAGCCCGGATCCGACGAAGGCGGAATATAACCGATGTACACCACCAGATTGATGTCGGGACGCTCCGGCATCATGAACGACGCCAAGATCGAGCCGTCGTAGCTTTGCTCTTTCTCCACAAAAATGCCGTCCGGCACACAAAACCCCGGCACGGTCGGCACTTCCCTTGCCCCCCTGCCTTGCAACTGCGCGAGTTTTTCGACGGTTTTGGGCACGGCGCGCTCGATTTGATCAGGATTGCCGCCGATTTCCCAATCCAAATGAAACACGACCCCGTTCGACCATTTATAGCCTTCGATAACAGCCAAATCTTTACTGTATTTTTCGACCCATCGCACGATAATATGTGAATCAGCATCAACGCGAAGAGATTTAACGAACATGTTCCCGCCGCCATCATCCGTGTTAGGCGTATTTTTCAATTCCTCTTCTCGCGCTTTTAATTTCTTATCAAACGCTTCGTGCGACATCCGTTCGTTCGGAAACACAAACTTCACAAAGCGGTATTTCCAATCGCCGCCGTATTCGGTCAATAAGGGCATTTTCCTCAATAGCATTTTGGGGTTAGGCACATACTTTTCAAAAATCGCCATCGTCTCCGGTGTGTCGATTTGATACCTGCCCATGCACCACGTCTTGGTGGGTTTTAATTCAGGTGCCAATTCTATGGGTGTGGTTTCCGTCATGTTGCTTCTCCCGTCCTCTGTTGCCGATACCGTTGTTTGTGTCCCGCATCCTAAAATAAACGTGACCGCCGCCATGACCGCCCACGCCATTACTTTAGAGTTTTGCCTTCTTTGTCTCACAGTGTTGACCTTTCTAACGCTTCGTGTCATCCGCCACCATCCGCGCGATTGAGTAGAGTGTCACGTCGCGGCAAAGCTCGGATAAATAAGAATCTTGGTGAATGTAGGGTTTGTGCCCCAACGCCTCGTTGCCGTGCTTGAATATCTGCACGCAGTAAGGCGTGGCCGCCGCGCCCGAACACGCCGGCACGGTGCCGTCCCCCGGATCGCGCGGTAAGTCTAAAGAAAAACGATGCTTTTTACCGCGCGCGTTGAAGGCGATATCGCCCTCAAAATTGTCTTGGTGATGCCGGTGTTTGGGGTCGTCCGATTCGGGGTCGGAAAGTTTATTGTCCGGCAGATTGTAAGAGGAATAACTATAGTTTTGCCCCTCCCAATCGTTGATCGGCTCTTTATATTTCCACACCACTCTTGCCCATGAATTGAGCTTGTCGCTTGCCTCATAATGCGCGTAGGTGTTGGGATGATAGGAGCCTTTGAGTTTTTCTTGGGTTTCCCTTACTTTTTTAATGATTTTCTTAAAGCGTTGGAAATCGTTGGCTTCATCCGTTTCTTCGTCGCCGGTGATGTTCTCTCCCGCGGCAAGGCGGATTAACTCATAGTTTTTTTGCGCGTCTTTGTTTTCCTGTTCCGCTTGGGCAATCTTTTTTTCGTTGCCGCCTTGCAGTGCCTCCGCCAAGACTTTTGCCCGATAATCGGCTTCCGCTTTGGCTCTGTCTAAGTCTTTCCGCGACGGATTCAACAAATGCTTTTTGATCATCCGCCACCAATTCGTCTCATCTTCCGCCGCGTAAATGCTCCCGACAAAATCCGCGTTGCCCAAATTCTCATAGATCAGTCTGCCGTTGTGATCTTCCCGCGCTACCTGCAACCAATGTTTTTCCGTCAAGCCGGTTTCAAGCGTGGCGTCGTAATCGGGCATCGGCAATAACTCCATCGGTCCCGGCGCAAACGCCAATTCTCCCGCACAGTCTTTAGCGTCGCGCCCCAAAATCTTGGCTTGTGCCCAGACCAACAAGCGCTCCAAAAAGTGCCATAAGCTCACCTCGTGTTGATTAAAGCCGGAGCGAAACCTTTTATACGTGGCCGGCGCGCCGGTGGCCGGCATCACGCCGTGCGAGACCCCCAAAATAATATCGGCGTTGATCTGCGCCGCCAACCTTGCCACGATCCCGCCCATCGAATGCGTCACGATGATGACCTTCTCACATTTCATGTGATCGGATTCGTTGCGCTTGACTTGCTTATAGAACTCCATGATTCTATTGATTTCTTTAACAACCGTTGCCGCGGAAAGCTCGTTACTTTGCGTCCAATTGTAGCCAATGGCGTGAACCGGGAAATAAGCGCGAAGTGCCAACTTTTCCAAGTCATCAATCGCTAAGGGGCGAAACGCCTTTTGCGCGCCAAACGCGCGCCCCGGATCGCCGGTCTCTAAAGGTTTCATGGGGTTGCCGTAAAAATTGCGTTCGATTTGCCTTACATACACCGACATCGTTTGCTTATCGAGCACATCTTTCCACATGGGGGTTAAACGATCAAGAAGCGTGGAATTGGGGGGTGGGTCTTGGGCGTCAAAAAGATAGTTTAATTGTTGCTCTAAGACAGCCATGATCGGGAGGTAACACGAGCCGTAAATCTGCCCCCAACCGCGATCTTTTGCCTTTTCTTGAGGCGTACTGCCGTGCAAATCTGAGGCTGAAAGCTGAATCGCCACATTAGGAAATTCGCCGGTGGGTTCGCTGTCGTAATCCACCATCGTATTTTCGGGATTGAACTCCGCCTGACGTAGTGAAGGCGTTTTGCTCCAATACCGCATCACGGCACCAAGTTTCTCGCCCATTGATTCCGGCGGCGCCCAGACGTGGTTGTCCGGGTGGCTTTTGGAGACGAGCTTGGTGCCCATCACGCCGGGCAAAAAGACAACCGGGATCACCTCTTCCGCCGGCACAATCACTCTGGCGTAAACCTTGATGGATTCGTGAGACAGCATGGATTGCCACATGATCTGATAATCGGTGTCAATCTCAGGGTGAACCAGTCGGGTAATGGAGTCGGACATAGCAATCGGTGTTTTAGTGGGTTGCAGTGAATGGAATGAAGCATTTTAACGCAACGGGGGCGGCAAAATTCGGGGATCAGAGGGTTCGGCAAAAAGTGGTACTTTTTGCCGGTTGAAGTTACCCAAAAAGGACAGGCAAAGCCTGATCCTTTTGGGGTGGAACGGCGGTGTGGATTCTGCGACAACACTCGACGCCCAAAAGTAGGTTTTTACTTTTTGGCGAACACGCGAGTGTAGGTTTTCACTTTTGGGCGCCACCCCTACTTATTTTCTCTTTGCTCTCGGATGCGCCTTATCATAGACTTTTGCGAGCGCCTGAAAATCCAGATGCGTATAGACTTGCGTGCTTTTGATCGAGGCATGACCCAACAACTCCTGCACGGCGCGTAAGTCTCCCGACGATTGCAAAATATGCGACGCAAACGAATGGCGCAACATGTGCGGGTGAACGTGTTGCGCCAAACCATGTGTGCGCGCGTGGGCGGCTAAACGCATTTCGACGGAACGCGGGGTCAAGCGTGTGCCGTAGCGACCAATAAACAACGCCGTGACCGCGCCGGCTTGATCGGTTTTTCTTCCGTCCAATAGTTGTTGCCGAACGGCGAGCCATTGAATGATCGCGTCTCGCGCGGCGTTGCCGATCGGCACGATGCGTTCTTTGGAACCCTTCCCCAAGACACGCGCCTCTTTTTCATCAAGATCAATGTTGTCGATGTTCAAGCCCGTCAACTCGGACACCCGCAAACCGGACGAATACAAAAGCTCAAACATCGCCACATCACGAACCCAAAGCGCGTTGTCGGGTTTGGATTTTTCATCCAACAATTGCGCGGTTTCTTCGATGGCCAACGCCGTCGGCAAACGTTTGGCACTGCGCGGTGCTTTGATGTGCTCGCAAGGGTTTTGAGTGACGTGATGATTCATCATCGCGTATCGAAAGAACGCGCGCGTGGACGACAACATTCTTGCCAGACTGCGTCCGGAAAGCCCCGCGCCGTGCCACCTTGCCAATTGTCGCGCGAGTTTGTCGCGCGATAACGCGGTCAACCCCATCGGATCAATCGCTTCGGCCAAGGAAGTGACATCCCGAACATACGCGGCTTTGGTTTTTTCCGCGCGCGTGGAAAGCCATAAGGCAAACCCTTCAATCAAACGTTTGTTTTCATCGGACAAATGACGCGGATTCTCCGATGATGCTTCGTTAGCAGATGAGAAAGAAGCGCGCGCGGTCATCGGTACCCCAAAAAGTTTATTCGGGAATCGCGTTTAAAATGTCCGCGCGAATGATGTCTTGCAACTCGCTCTTGGGCACGTCTAACTTGGGAAAGCCGAACGAATACGGCGCGATGGCGTAAGTGCCGTAAACAAACGAAAGCCCGCCCGAAGAGAACTGCCAATTTTGCGCCACAGGAAAGGTTTCGTTGGGCAGACGAGACCCGTCGTAATTGTGTTCCGCCCATTGGTTGATTTCGGCATCGTTCAACGAAGTGCTTCGTTTCAGCCACACGCGATACGCCTCTTTGAGCCGCTCGGACAATAACAACATTTTGTCCTCTGATACTAATATCGAGGATAAAGACTGAAGCGTGTGCGTGGAAGTGTCCACCACCACCATGGACAACGACGGAATGCCGTGCGCCGCGCCGCTTGAAAGCAAATAAGATTCAAACGCGAATTGTGCCCAATGTTGCGTTTGTCCCGTTTGAGTGAGTTTGCCGGTGTAGGAAACCGTCTCTTCTTTGAAACTTGCCGCCAAGCGATCCACACGTTTGGGATAAGCTATTTTTTCAGGCAGGGTGGAGGTTTCAAATTCAGAGAAAAAAGGTTCGATCAGCGCGTCTGCCAATAAGTCGTTCAACCACGGGGCTTTGGGGTATTCCGGCAATTCCAGACGCACTTCGGAACATAAGCCTTCTTGGTCGGGGTTGGTCCCCGGCGGGGCAACCGTGCATACCGTGGAAGCGTAAACATGGGGAATGGATTCGTTGACCCCTAAAGCCTGCGTGGCGCAACCCTGCAATAAAAAAGTGATGCAAAAAAGACCGAAGGTCGTCAAAAGCAAAAAATGTTTCATCATGGTGATTCCGTTTTAGTGGGAGGAGGGATGTGT
>JAIRPA010000194.1 GCA_031257235.1 Burkholderiales bacterium
GTGCCGCTTTGAACATCCACAAACCCGCTGCCTGTTTCAGGATTTAATACATGATCTCCCACAAATTGAATGAACCCGTTGGCACCGCGAATATCCGAGTTACTTGCCGTCATGGCCACCGTTAAACTATTCCCCGTCGCGCCGGGAGCGGCGACAATCGGATCGTCAAAATAAATATTTCTGCCTCCGACTGCCGTGATTTCATTATGCCCTGCCAACCCAATAGCGTTGGGATTGCCTTGTGCTTTGTTGCCGCTGAACGCAATACCGCCATCGTAGTTGTCCGTGTTGGGTCCGTTCAACAAAGAACCGGCATCTAAATTGAGTTTCGCGCCGTTGGCTAAGAAAATCGCGCCGCCGTTTCCGTTTGAAGTGTTGTTATCAAACAAGGTTGCCCCGTTGACGTTCAAAACACCGGTCGCGTAAATCGCGCCACCGTCCTGACCCGCCTGATTCGCCTGAAAATGCGTGTTGGTCGGGAGCGTTAAAACCGCGCTTTGACTGTCAGAGTCAAAGTTAATCGCGCCGCCTTTTGCGCCCGCGCTGTTGTTGATCAGATTCAAGGTGCGATGCGCGCCGGCGTCCGGTGCACCGGTGGCTCCGCCGTTGGGCGCACCGCTCGCATTGCTCGCCCACGATAAATCGTAGTTTCTAGTGTGAGCATTATCTTGAACAATAGAAATCGCGCCACCGCTACCCGATTGCGTTTGATTGCCGGCCAAGCGTAATGTGCCGCCGTTCGTGCTTAACACATCTAAAGCGGTGTTGACCACATTGATCGCGCCGCCGTTGCCTTGTTGGGTCGTGCCGTTATAGGGCGTGGTGTTGATCACGTTGGTAATCGCCAAATTACGCGCTTCATTGGAGCCAATGTCGATCAACATCCCGGTGGATGATGCAGGGGCATCCGCTTCAAAATGGTTTTGAAGCGTGACCGTGCCTTGCGGCGCCGCAGAAGACGCGTAGATCGTGCCGCCATTGCCGGTGATGGTCACCAACCCCGCTGTCGCACCGTTGGCAAGATTGGTGCCTTTAACGCCTGTGGGATCGGTCGGTTCCGTTCCCCACACGGACAGCGAATCCCCATACACCACCGAGACAATCCCGCCGTTATTGATGGTCGTGCCGCCTGAATAACTATTGTGACCTTCCAAACGAACGGCACCCGCACCTTCGACCTTTAAATCGGTGTGAATGTCTTGATTCAAATCCACATCATGGTAAAACCAATCGCCGATATCGCCTACGATTAAATAGTTATGTCCTTGTGTGTTCGTGAACGTGACACTCCCCGGGGTGACACCTCCTTCAAGAATCGTGACTTGTCCCGGGTTGTTGTGATCCAGCGTACTTCCGGGATAGATTTTGTCGTTCCAAGGAATATTGCCGAAGGTGACGCGATCACCATCCATGTAAAGCGTTTCTTGTTGCGCCGCGCGATTATCGGGGCGATCTGTCCAATTGGGGGAATCGATATTTAATGAAGTTCCCCATTTTTGAGTATCGCCGTCGTCCGTCCATTCAAGATCAAGACGTTCTCTTTCGCGTTGTTGCGCTTTTAAATCAATTCTAAGAGCCACTTGCGTGGGCGTGGCGGCAAGAACCGTCGCGTCAAACCATGAGGTGCCACGCGCGGCAATGGAGTATAAATCCACAAAACCCGTCAAGGCGTTGTATTCGCCCTGCGTGTTTCTGTCGTCAAATTTGATGTTGGATGTGCCGGTGATCGGAACACCGGAGGACAAAAAGGTATAGTTTTTACCCGACAAGACATCCACACGCGCATCCGTCACCACATTCGTGCCGGTCAACCCCACGTTGCCCGTGACTTCAACGGAGTCTCGTTTGTTGACCCCGTGAACCCCTGCCGCGTCCGACACATCCAAGACAAACTTGGCGTTGTTGAAAGTCGTGTTGCCGGTCAGATAGTAATTGCCGAAAGCGTTTGCCGCGGAAATCGTGTGATTGGGAGTACCAAAAATATTATTGACAAAGGAGTTACCCGCCGTAAAACGAGCGGCATCCGGCGAGACGGTTCCTTCAATTAAATTGGTCCCGGAATTGTTGATTCGCCCTTCACCGGCAAGGGTGGCATTGCTCGCCAGATGAAACGTTCCGCCACTTGCCCCCAAATCCAACACAATCGTGCTTTTGTTGGCGTTACCGGCGCCATAATAAAAAGGTGCCAAACGCAAGGTTCCGCCCTGCACGTCAAAAGACTTGCCGCTGCCAATATTGATGGTATTGATGTTGTTGAGATTGGTGCCGCCCACTTGCAAAATACCGTTGCCGGTTTTGATAAAACTGTCATCCGTGGTGTTGGCGGCATCGATCACATCGCTGTTTAAATACACATTATTGTTGCCGGAAACGGTGAAGTTGATGCTCCCGCCGTTGAAATAAATATCCCCTGTAGAGTTTTGAAAAGCGATGTGTCCATCCGTCGGGGTGGCGCCGGTGGCATCCGCGCCGGTATCCATCCTGAATTCACCGGTATTGCCGGCGGTTGTCACCACCGTGATGGTGTGCGCACCCGCATTGGTATTGAAATACGTGTTTCCTTTCAATGAGAGAGACGTGGTCAGCCCCTCCAAATAGATCGAAGACGCCGCCTCACTCGCGGCCACGCTGTTGGTGGAGTTTTGTAAAAAATAGGTGTTGCTGCCAAACGCTATGGAGGCACTGCCAAGACCCGCCTTGACAAAAAGCGCCCCGCCCCGATCACTGTTGATCAATTGAGAAGCTTTGTTGTAACGCAAAGAAGCATTATTGCCCAACACTAAAGAAGCGTTGCCCGTTAAAGACTCCATATAAGCGGCGTAACCGTCAACCCCTAATAGATAATTTAATCGGACAGAATCCAACGGACTTAAATCAAGGTTGGCGTTTCCGTTATTGATGTAGTTAATGCCGGTACCGCTTAATGAGGGGACGGAACCGTCGTTATCACCGTCAGCGTAGTGCAGAATCAGGCTTCCTTTTTGCCCCGAAAAAATCATCCCTTGGCCGGTATCACGAATCGTGATTAACGGGCTGAATATCACTCCGGGAATGGGGTCATACCCGTCGGTGTCTTCGTTGGTTAAATCAAGCGTTAAGCCGGGGGCAGTAAAGTTGATCTCCAGAGGATAGCCCGCGTTCACCGATTGTGGCCCAAACACGGCATCGTTGTTGTTCACGTTGATGACCGTCCCCTGCCCCATTGCACTTGTGTTAAAGCCTAAGGTTGCCACCAACAAAGCCGCCGCCACGGGTTGCAAAGCGGATTTGAGAACGTCTGACCTTGAAGAAGTCCGTGAAGAAGTTCCGTCGCTTGAGGTGTCGCCACGTGACATTTCGGAGGCAACTTGCAATAGGTTTAAGGCACGATTAAAAACGGTTCTGTAGATACGATTCATGATAATTCCTCATAGGGGTTGATGAGATACTTTGCTGTGGAGCTAAAAAGGCGCTCCGCCGGAAACCTGCCATAGATACGCAGCAAAAAACAACACGAGCATTGGTATGTTTCGTGCTATTGAAAGACTTATGAAGTAATTGTGGGCGCGCGCCAACCGGTGAGCCTAAAGCCCACGCATTCTTTTCGCGCTTGATAAAAAAAAGAGACACCACAAACATTCTTTAATTAGGGGAAATAATGTTTGAGTAGATATTATCATCACATTGATGAGAATTATTTTTTTTACAAATCATTAGTGAATTAAATAAGCATTTCCCACCCCCGTTTCATTCATGCTTTATGTTTGAGACTAAAGCATAAAACAAATAAATAACAATATTTCATTTATTGCGCGCTTCGTCATAACTCTCATAGTCAAATTTTTTTGCAGATACCATGAAGTCATCCCGGAATGCAATACTAATTTTTATTCATAAGTTATAAGTATGTGTCTTTTTTGTAACGATTGCCTGTTGCGGAAATTTACGCGTTGTAAAAACCCCTCTGTCCGCCTATGACGCGCGACAAAAAATAGTTTTTTGGTATTGCCTTTTTCATCATTCTTATAAAAATTGATACGGTTTATGACCTACATCTCCGGTCGAAATGTTGGAGATTTACAACATCAGGGGGTGGGCAAAAAGTAAACCCCTAGTTTTTGCCGAATAAAAAAGCCCCCTTTATAAAAGGGGGTGGCTACGAAGTAGCCGGGGGTTTGCGTTTTCGGGACGCCGAGGGAGGCGTCCCCTACAAAAAGGATCAGGCTTTGCCTGTCCTTTTTTTTGACCCAAGCCGGCATTCACTTTTGGGCGAATCTTAGTTCACAAAACCGTAATAAAACATCCTTACCATACGGGTTTTTCAAACCAATGAAGGAGGATGTATGTTCAATGTAACCTTTTGGCAACGCTTGATGATGCGCGCGATACTCATGGGCGCTTTTTTAATATCGGGAAGCGTTTGGGCGCAAACCATTTACCCGATTGATCGCGCCACGATGGTGGCAGGCGGTCAGTTTGATTTTAAAGTGGAATTTTCAAGCATCGTTTCGTTGTCGGATGTTAATATTTCCATCAACGGAAAAGACTATCAACAACTATTAGGCAAGAACGTCGAATTCATCGAGCGTGAAGAAGGTGAAAACGCTTCCGCACTCTGGATTCGTCGCGCCTCTCTCGCCAAACCCGGTCAATATCAAGTCACGGTACAAAACGGCCACAACCAAGCCAAAGTGACTTGGGAAGTTTTTGCCACGCCCAAAAAACCTTTAGCCAAAAACGTCATTTTATTCATCGGGGACGGCTTATCGGTCGCGCACAGAACGGGCGCGCGCATCTTGTCCAAAGGCGTGACCCAAGGCAAAGCCAATGCAAAACTGGCGATGGATGATCTTCCTTATATGGCCACCGTGGGGACCTCCGGCACGGATTCCATCGCCGCCGATAGCGCCAATACCATGAGCGCGTATATGACCGGACACAAATCCGCCGCCAACGCCATGGGCGTGTACGAAAGCCGCGCCAAAAATTCTTTAGCGCATCCCCAACAAGAAACCTTGGCAGAGTTAATCAAGCGCACGACTAAAATGTCGGTCGGTGTAGTCACCGACGCAGAGATTGAAGACGCCACGCCCGCGGCGGTGGTGGCGCATACCCGTCGCCGTTCCGACAAAGCGGAAATTGTTAATATGTTTTTTAAAGTGCAACCGGAGGTCATCTTAGGCGGAGGGGCGGCTTATTTTCTGCCCAAATCCACCCAAGGCTCGAAGCGCGACGATGAAATCAACTATATACAAAAATTTCAAGACGCCGGTTATACCTTTGTTCAAGACGCCCTCTCCTTAGAGAAACAATATCCGCAAAGTCGTCAATTATTAGGATTGTTTCATCCCGGCAATTTGAATGACGTGTTGGATCGTCGTTTCAATGGCGAGGCTAACAAAAAGCAATTTTCCAATCAGCCCGATTTAACCGAGATGACAAAAGCCGCACTTGACGTGCTTTCAAAAAACAAAAACGGCTTTTTCCTGATGGTGGAATCCGCATTGATCGATAAAGCCTCGCACCGCTTGGATTGGGAACGCGCTTTTTATAATACGATTATGTTGGATCAGTCTGTCGCCATCGCAAAAAAATTCGCCGAAACACATCCTGACACCTTAATCATCGTCACGGGAGATCATACTCATGCACTCTCGATTGTCGGCACGGTGGATGACGACAAACCGGGCAATGAAATGCGCGATAAGGTGGGCGTTTATCAGAATGCCGGCTACCCCAACTATAAAATCAACGCGAACACCGGTTATCCTGAAGACGTGAATGTCTCCAAACGTTTGGCGGTCTTTTTTGCGGCGTACCCTGATCATTACGAAACGTTTCGTCCTGTGTTAGAGGGCGCGTTTTCCCCGTCCGTCAAAAACGAAAACGGACAATATGTCGCCAACCCCGTCTATAAGAATATTCGCGGCGCGATGTGGCGCGAGGGCAACCTTCCGAAAAGCGAGGGCGAAGGCATCCATGCCGTCGATGAAATGATTGTACAAGGGATGGGTCCCGGTGCCGGGGAGATCAAAGGGTATCTGGACAATACCGATCTATTCAGAATCATCGTTCAGAGTTTAGCCTTAGGAGAAAAACGATGATCGCAAAAATTTTCGTAAAACCTTGCAAAGTCTCAAATAATATAAAGGATTGATGATGATCATGATGAACACTACCGATAGCCGTCGCCGGTTCTTAAAAACTTCCGGACGGATTGCCGCGGCTATTGCCGCAGGACAAACCTTCCCTGCCCTTGCCGGCACTTCCCCAACCGTCTCGGCGATTTCATTCGACCAATGCCAGGCAATGACCCCGATACAATCGGCGCAAAACTCAACCCTGGTTCAACAAGCGTGGAAACGCTTACAAAATGATATTGCGTCCATCAAAAACCCTCGTTTGCGGTCGACGATTACGGATATCTATAATGATCCGACACCCCGTCTTACGGCGGACATCGATATCAAATCCCGCCAAACCCTCCGCCGTGAATTGGCGGCAAAAAACTATACGGATTCGTCTTGGGAGAATCTATTGCCCAACGTGCCTCATGATCCCAAAAAGCTCATGCCGTTCATTGCCGCGCCGGGTAGCGGGTATTACAGTCATCACGCCTATCCGGGCGGATTGGTGACGCATGTGGCCACCAACGTTCAAATCACCAAGTCCATTATAGATACTTATACAAAAGTGTACGGCTACTCCGTAGATCGTGATCTTGCCTTATCCGCGCAGTTACTGCATGACTTACATAAGCCTTATGTTTTTCAATGGCAGGAAGACGGCTCGTCTCGGAAAGAGCAAAGTTTAGGCGGCACGGGCGAGCATCATTGCCTGTCTGCGGCAGAATTGATAGCTCGGCACGCGCCGCCGGAATTGGTGATTGCGATGATCAGCGCGCATCAGGCGGCCTCCAATCAAGAGAATGAGAAACAATTGGTCGGCTGGCTTGATGCCGCGGCAATCATCGCGGGCGTTGATCCTGTGGCTTACGGCTTGATCTCGTCCGATCGTCGTTTGCCTGATCTGCCGCGCCAAGAAGGATTCATTTGCCATTTGGGAGACCATGATTTTGTACTTTCCGTGCCGGCTGTCGTTGCAACCTTGCCGATCATGCGGGAAATCGCCGTGACCGACTACAAAATCAGTGAATCTGATCTCAACGGCAAAGTATTCAATTCCTTACGCAATCATATTTATTCAACTTACAGTGCGATGCGCCTTCATGAGGCTTTGAGCAAAGCCGGCAAAAACGAGGTTCGACGCTTGATGTTTTTGTCGGTTTTACCGGTTGCCTAAACAAAAAATTAAGATATTGATTGTTCATATCCACAATATTGTTGCCAAGACGGTTTCGATACCTTATTTTGTCGGCGTCTTTTTTAAATAAACGTATAAAAAATTGACTTTTAGCAAGAGACATATATGGAATAATTATTCTCATTGATATATACTGTGACCGCCGATCCGTTTAGATCGGCGGTTTTTTTTATAATCTCTTAAAAGGTATTCTTAAAATGGCAAAAATGAAAGTAACCACCCTTCCCGATAATCACGGGAAGCCTTTATATGTTTTTTTGAAATATGAAGATTATTTGGCGTTAGCCCATCCCTCAAATGCCGCAAAACCTTCAAGAAAATCCGCATCCGCTCAAACCTTCCCGTCGCCCAAAAACACAGTCAAACTTCCTGACGCGGTACTCAAACGCTTGAAGTCCGGTAATATTTCCTTGATGCGCGCATGGCGTGAGCATTTAGGTTTATCCCAATCGGAAGTCGCGCGTCGCATCGGGATCACCCAAGGTGGTTATACTTTTATTGAAAAGGC
Source organism: Burkholderiales bacterium (assembly GCA_031257235.1). Classification (GTDB taxonomy): domain Bacteria; phylum Pseudomonadota; class Gammaproteobacteria; order Burkholderiales; family Casimicrobiaceae; genus UBA931. Next base: position 7,811 of record JAIRPA010000194.1, read on the forward strand.
AAAAAAACCGCGCGCGCCCACCGTCAGCAAGGTAGCGGCAGCGTTTGGAATCAGCGCGGCAAAATTGGCGGTTTGATCGTCAATCAACATCACATCAATCGCACGATCGGGCGGCAATTTGCCGCCCTTTTTTTGGGGGACGGGCTTGCCCGTCCCGATGTGGGGCGAACTGTGTTCGCCCGAAAAAAACCGGATTGCGGGTCGTAGCCCGCAATGACGAGTTAAAAGCGACCTCTCTACAAAATCCGGCACCTCATTATTCGCTACAACGTTACACCTCTCGTCATTTAAGCGCGCAGTTTGCGAAGCAAATGTAGTCGCATAATCCAAGCCCCCTTTATAAACGGGGGTGGCAGGCTTTAGCCTGACGGGGGTTTGCGTCCGCCTTTCCTACAAAAAAGGATCAGGCTTTGCCTGTCCTTTTTTGGAAAT
>JAIRPA010000063.1 GCA_031257235.1 Burkholderiales bacterium
TTTTAATACCATGCAACCGGATCAAACGGAATTACTCATGCGGCTCATGTGTGAGCGTGTGCTCATTATTGACGGCGCGTTTGGAACCATGGTTCAACAACATCATTTAAACGAAGAAGCGTTTCGCGGCAATCATCCCTTACTCTGTACCCACACGCACGAACTCAAAGGCGACAACGATATTTTGGTGCTGTCGCAACCCATTCTTGTGGAGGACATTCACCGCGCGTATTTGTCGGCGGGGGCAGATATTATTGAGACGAACTCATTCGGTGCCACCACCATCGCACAAGACGATTACGGCTTAGGGTTTTTGACAAGGCAGATGAATCAAGCCGCCGCCGCGATTGCGCGTCGTGTTGCCGATGAGTTTTCAACACCTAGTCACCCGCGATTTGTCGCGGGCTCGATAGGTCCCACCAACAAAACAGGCTCCATTTCTCCGGATGTATCCAATCCCGCCCAAAGAAATATTACTTTTTTAGAATTGGTGACGGCGTATCGTGAAGCGGTTGAAGGCTTGGCGGAAGGCGGCGCGGATATTTTGTTGGTGGAAACGGTTTTTGATACCTTGAATGCCAAAGCGGCGCTTTTTGCCATTGAATCTTTTTTTGAGGCGAGCGGTCAACGTTTGCCGGTGATGATCTCGGGCACCATCACCGACACTTCCGGACGAACCTTATCCGGTCAAACCCCCGAAGCGTTTTTAAACTCCATACGCCCGTTCAACCCGATTGCCGTCGGGCTCAATTGCGCCTTAGGTGCCACGTTGATGAGACCTTACGTTGCCGCTTTGTCGGCAGCGGCAGACTGCGCGATTTTGTGTTATCCGAACGCCGGACTTCCCAACCCGATGTCCGAGACCGGCTACGATGAAACGCCCGAAGAGATTGCGGCATCGTTGGCGTCGTTTGCCCAAGCGGGCTTGGTGAATATTGTCGGCGGTTGTTGCGGCACGACGCCCGATCATATCAAAGCCATTGCTCATGCCGTGCGCCCCGTCACACCGCGCGCGATTCCGGCGTCTCAAAGCGCGTGAAAGGGGCATGATGAACCCTCCTGCTTTTTTGCCTTCGCGCCCGTTAAGACTTTCGGGCTTAGAGCCTTTAAATATCGGAGACGATAGTTTATTTGTCAACATCGGCGAACGCGCGAACGTGACCGGCTCGAAAGCCTTTGCGCGTTTAATTCTCGCGGGAGACTTTGCCAAAGCCACCGAGGTTGCGCGACAACAAGTTGAAAACGGCGCGCAAATCATTGATGTCAATATGGATGACCCGATGTTGGACGCGGTGGTTGCCATGCGCCAATTTTTAAATACGATTGCCACCGAACCTGACGTAGCGCGCGTGCCGGTGATGATCGATTCTTCACGTTGGGATGTGATTGAAGCCGGGCTGCAATGTGTTCAAGGTCGCGCCATTGTCAATTCTTTATCGCTCAAAGAAGGGGAAGCCTTATTTGTCGAACGCGCCCGTTGGGTGAAGCGTTACGGCGCGGCGCTGGTGGTCATGGCGTTCGATGAAGACGGACAGGCGGACACCTTCGCGCGCCGCATTGAGGTGTGCCAACGCGCCTACGATGTATTGACCCGCCGGGCCGGTTTTCGCCCGAAGATATTGTATTTGACCCTAATGTCTTTGCGGTGGCCACCGGCATCGACGCGCACGAAAACTACGCCATTGATTTTATTCGTGCCACACGTTGGATACGCGAGCACTTACCTCACGCAAAAGTCTCCGGGGGTATTTCCAATGTCAGTTTTAGTTTTCGCGGCAATGATAAAGTCCGTGAAGCGATACACACCGTTTTTTTGTATCACGCGATTAAAAACGGACTTTCGATGGGCATTGTCAACGCCGGTCAGCTAGGCGTGTACGATGAACTCGATGTCACTTTGCGTGAGATCGTTGAAGACGTCATCTTAAACCGCACGCCGAAAGCCGGCGGCAATGCCACCGAACGTTTGATTGCGGTTGCCGAGACTTTTCGCGGAGATAAAACAACGGTTGAGAAAAAAGTCGACACATGGGGCGTCACGGCCAAAGATCGTTTGATAGAAGCGGTGGTACGCGGCAATGCCTCTCGTCTGATCGAAGACTTAGAAACGGTGCGCCATGAAGTCTTGGCGCGACGCGGCAAGACAATAGAAATCAATGAAGATGTGTTAATGCGCGGCTTGGATATTGTCGGAGATCGCTTTGGGGAAGGCAAAATGTTTTTGCCTCAAGTGGTGAAAAGCGCGCGCGTGATGAAAGAAGCGGTCGCGCATTTGGTACCGTTTATTGAGTCTGAAAAAGGTGGGGTTGCCGCCACCAAAGGCAAAATCGTCATGGCAACGGTCAAAGGTGACGTTCACGATATCGGCAAAAACATTGTGTCGGTGGTGTTGCAATGCAATCACTTTGAGGTGATTGATTTGGGCGTGATGGTGCCGACGCAAAAAATTGTCGAGACGGCCATTGCCGAACATGCAGACGCGGTCGGCTTATCCGGGTTGATTACGCCTTCGCTGGAAGAAATGAGTGAGGTTGCCAAAGCGATGCAACGCGCGGGGCTGAAATGTCCTTTGATGATCGGTGGCGCAACCACGTCGCGCGTTCATACGGCAGTGAAAATTGCGCCGCACTATGAGGGGACAACCGTTTATGTCCCCGACGCCTCACGCGCGGTGGGAGTATTGTCTCAACTTTTATCCCCCGCCACCGCCGCAACGTATTCTTCTGAAATTGCCAAAGAATATGAAGCCATACGCGCGCGGCACACGCAAAAAACAAAAGACATGTTGCCTTTGGCAAAAGCACGCGCCAATCCTTACCGATTAAATACGATGGATCCCATTCCCCCACACCGATTGGGGCGGCAACAACTCGATGATATTCCCATTGATGTTTTAATCCCTTTTATTGATTGGCAACCTTTTTTTCAGGCATGGAAATTACCCGGTCGATACCCTGCCCTTTTAGAGGATGCTCATACCGGCAAAGAAGCGCGGCGTCTTTATTCGGACGCGCAAATGTTTTTATTGCGCTTGAGCCAAGAGCGTATTTTGCGCGCGGCGGCGGTTTTTGGCATTTGGAGCGGGTATCGTGACGGAGACGATATTGTATTAACCGAAGGCAATCAAACCTTAACGTGGCGGCTCTTGCGTCAACAAAACGTTAAAGCCGCAGGGAAACCCAATTATTGTCTTGCCGATTTTGTCAGAAGTCGAAATGAGGGCAAAGATTATATCGGCGCGTTCGCGGTGACTGCCGGTTTAAACCTAGAGGCCGCCATCAAAAGTATGATGGGCAATGACGCGGATGACTATACCTCGTTGATGATTAAACTCTTGGCTGATCGTTTGGTGGAAGCGGCGGCGGAATGGTTGCATTTTCGGGTACGCACAAAAGATTGGGGGTATGAACCTCACCCCGGCACCCCCGATTACGCCGCATTGATTGACGAGCGTTATGAAGGGATACGCCCGGCGCCCGGCTACCCTGCCTGTCCTGAACACAGCGTGAAAAAGGATTTGTTGAAGTGGCTCAAAGCCGACCAAATAGGCATGACCATCACCGAGAGCTACATGATGTTGCCGGGGTCGTCGGTCTGTGGTTTTTATCTGGCGCATCATGACGCGCGTTATTTTGCGGTCGGCAAAATCGGAGATGATCAGATCGAGGATTTTGCCCGAAGAGCGGGCATCACCCCCAACGAGGCAAGAAAGAGGCTGACGTAATCAAGATTATCGGCAAAATCAGGTATCAGGTATCAGGTATCAGAGGTCAGGGATCAGTGTGCGTCATTGAAGCGCAAGTTTGCTTTAGCAAACGAAGTCGCGGAATCCACACGCCGCCTTTGGCGGCGTCACAAGCGGACTTGATCCGCAATCCGTTTTTTCGCCTTTCCCGCAAAAAAGTATCCGGCTTTGCCGGTACGCCTTTTTTGAAAAAGCGGTCAAGTCGGGTAACAACACGCGCCAAGAGCAAAAAAAACGCCGGAGCAAGCCGGCGCATAAGGGGTAAGCAGATCATTATTTCTCTTGAAGTAATTTTCTTATGACTTCGATTTTTCCGTCCGGTGACTTTTTGGTTAGAACGAAGACGTTATAGATGGTGATCGCTTGTTTAGAGCCATACCCATAAGTGCTGTCAACATTCAAAATAACATCTTCAACGCCGTCACCATCAAAATCTCCACGCGCCAACGGGGTCAGATTAACTCCGTAGCCGGGAGCAGCGCCCTTGAGAAAGACTGCCACATCAAGAATATTACCTTCAGGATAAGTATATTTTTTTGTATGGTCGATGACTTCGTAGGTTTCAATGTCTTTAAAGCTAAGCTTATTATGTGGATTGTCGGGAACTAATTCACTCGGCAAGGTTTTGACAGTCGCTTCATCAAGCGGAAAAGCGGGCAGAAACGAAACTTTGGAGGGTTTCATTTCCGATATGGCTTTAAAGACAATGCAGTTACGCAAATGACTCCGCTGCTCTATGCCTTTTTTTAGAAATGAAGTGTCTTTGAGTTCTTCGCCAAGTTTGAATAAGTCGCGGCAGGTCTCAATTTTTGGAAGTTTTCCATCAAAAAACCTTTCTTTATCAACATCAAGCCCGTAAAGAGTTGCACGACTGAATTTTTGATCCAGCATTTTTGCAAAATCTTCCGGTGTGTTAGCCGGAACGGCTTTATTTGGAGCTGGGCTAAACTGATAATCAAAAGATTCGTTGACGAGTCCCGCGCGACCCTTGAATTTGGTTTCATGCGCAATGGTGTCAAACCATTGCACAGGAAGCACTGTCATTGGCGTCAGCGCAGCACAAGACATCGAAGTCAATAAAACAACCGAAATAAAGAAAATGCGAAATTTCATCATCAAGCTCAATTCTAAAAAAACGCCGGAGCAAGCCGGCGTGTAAGGGGTGAACAAGGAAATAACAACTTACTTCTGCTGGTACAAGGTCTTTACAACTTCGATCTTTCCGTCTTTGGACTTCTTTGTCAGAACAAAAATAGAAAGCTCATTCGTCGCTTTGCCGCCTTCACCCGATGATCCCGGCGCAAATTCACTGTCAACACTGATCAGAATATCTTCTACACCGTCACCATCAAAATCGCCTTTAGCTAAGGGTTTGATTGAAATATTGTAAACCGTGCCTTTTATTTCAAAATAGACCTCTTGAAAAAAATCAAGCACCTTGAAATTGTCAATCGAACTAAAATCAGAAATACCTTCTGGGGCTAATTCTGTCGGCAGTGCCTTAATTGTTGATTCGTCAAAAGGTACTTTAGGCAGATAAGAAACTTTTGATGGCTTCATTTCTGAAATTGCTTTAAACGCAAGACAATCGTGCATGGCAAAAGTATTGACTTTATCAATCACAGCCGGATCACTAATTCCGAAAAGATCGTTGCATTTTTCGATCTTTGGGATATTTAGTTTGGATTCTTCGGCAATTTTTTCAAAAGTCTCAAGCGTTTCCTGCCCAAATTTTTGGTTAAGCAGCTTTGCAAAATCTTCTGTTGTCTTTACCGACGACGGCACACCAAAGGTCGTGCCAACCATTGCGTTGTCTTTGCCAAATTGCGAGACAGCATCAAACCATTGCACAGGCAAAGATGATGCCGCAACGCAAGAAGCGGTAGCTATTGCAAACAGCAAAAGAAGAGAATTGCGAAATTTCATAAATAACCTCAACTCAGAGAAGCAATTATCTGATAATCCATGTATCTTGGGAAGAATCAAAACAGGGATCGGGTAACAAAGAATAAGGGTTAGTGGATTTTAGCGGTGCATTGCCAAGCGCAATATCCCATACTCTTTGCTGTAGAGCCGCCGAAAACTCAGCTTGCTGTTGCAACTCCTGAATTAGATTTCTCGTGTAAACGGTTCTTTGATCATCATACCTTCTGGAGTGAGCAAGCGCGACGATCCAATCTTGTTGGCGAAGCGCACCCACCAACTTCCAAGTTTTATCACGATTAAGCCCACCATTAAAAGCTATATCATTGAGAATTTCTTTAATCTCCCATGGAAGGTGATCAAAAGACCCCGCACCAAACCGATTGTTATATGAGTTTTTAGCTCTAGTCCAAGAACCATTGGGCGCGCCTTCAATATCGACTCTAAATATCTGCTCAATTCCGTCTTCGTCTAAATGTAACGTAGTATGAGGCTGATAGTAAGTGTATTTCATCCCGGCGGGTAGCGCGTGAATCGTATTAAACTCCGTTTCTATCTCAGCGGGTGTTGCGCTACTTCCGTCGGCTTTCAAAAACGGAAGTTTTTTTGCTAACGCTACGGTTTTTATTGCGTGTCCGATTCCAATTGTCACGACACCTTCCGTGTCCAGATACATGTGTGGAACTTTGTTTTCCAATTTGGTTAGCTGTTGTCTCAATTGATCAAATTGCGCAGCATAGCCTTGATCGTTCAAACTAATTGGCATTTTTAATCTCCTTAAAAAGGGGTAGCAGGTCGATCGGCGACGGTTTGACCCGCCGCCGAACTCTAAAACAACGATTAAACCGCGTAGGTCTTATCGTTCTTCGTAAGCGACCAAGCCCCTTGTGTCTTGCCGGACTGATTCCCGCCAATCTTTTGCTTAGTGTGCGTCCATTGAATGGCTGCGTACTTGATTGCGATGACATCTGTCGGCAAAGCCCCTTCGCCTGCCGTGCTGTAGATTTCTTGGATCATCGCGTGTTTGAGCTTCACTTCTTTGTATTTCACGCGGTTGCCTTCGCCGTCCGCGCGGTAGAACTCAATAACCACCTCATCAAACGTTTGACCGCCGCTGGCGTATTGGTAAAGCAAGGGCGACGTGACATCTTCCTCTTTTGTGATTACAATAGGCGCGTGTTCGGCACGTTCGGAAGAATGACCGCCCGCCGTCGAAGCCGTCTTCGAGCGCGGCTGAATGATGCGCTGCGACCATGTTGAAACTTCAATCCAACCCGCATGGTCTTTGTCTTGTGATTCCCCTTCTACGTTAGGCGTCGTAAACTTGACATAAATATCTTTCATTTCAAAACTCCTTTTTCAAAAATAAAGTACAAAAAAACATCGTATCTTCCTAAAAAGATAAAATTTTCCAAAAAATGCCTCTGCTAAAAAGCGTTGGCGCGGTTCAATCAATCACTTCGCGCAAAAACCGCATGCGCTAGGAAACTTTATCACAAGTTATTACAAAGTGTTGCCCTTTTTGAAGATTTTTTAAATATTTTCCCAAAACATTTTTGGGGCGCGCCGATCAGGAATTTCTCTTATGTAACAAACGAGGGCGTTTTCCGAAAAACAACCTTATTTGACGTAAAAATACAACAAAAAAAAACGAGAAATGTTGAGAAATGTTGTAAATACGCCCATAAAACCCTTTTGATCACGTGGCATTGGCGGTCATCGGCAGACATCTTCAACGGTGATGTGGTTGTTTTCCAGCAGATAGGAAACTTCTGCCGGCGTGATCAAAAGTATTTCACGCACCAAAATCACCATGTCTCTACCCCCCATGATGTAAGTCCGGCGAGCCACAGCGGGTTCTCCCGTTCTAATCACGTCACAGTAAGCTCTTCGAGCGTCGTTACACCGTTGATTGAGTGCGCCGTCAGAATAAGAGAGATTCGCGGAACATTCCATCGTCGGTTGTTTTTTGATTTGTTCGTAATAGGCAATCAGTCTTTCGGGAAGAGGGTCAGAATAATGGAGGGCGAAGTCTGTCCGAATGGACGCCGGCTCAACGTTGATTTTTCCGTAAAGCTGAGCCAAGAGTGGGTCGGTGATTTTGGGAAGCGATCCTACACTGCTTGTGTACACACTCAAATGTAACCCGTAGGGCTCAATGTACGCAGTCGAGCCGGCAAAACCCATTGCCTCAATTTTTTCTTGGTTGATGTTGCATGTCGTGTCATCCGTGTCAGTACGAGTTTCGCATTCATACGTCCCGGTGGTGTCGTTTTCTAGGCGCGCTTTAAAGTCACGGGTGTCTAAGGGATAAGACCTTGAAAGTTCTACGAAATAAAGCTCGGAATCGTCTACCTCAAACACAGGAAACGCCGCGACCAGAGCCGGGTAGTTCATTCCGTTTTGCCCTATGTAGGCAGTGCTGCCGTCGCCGTCGCCTCCTCCACCTCCGCCGCACGACACCAAACCCAAGACCAAGAACGCCAATGCCCACTTAAAAAAACGGTTTTTCATATCCACACCTCTTGAGGGATTGAAGGGGAACAACGGGATTCATCATAAGGCGTCAAGCGCGATTTTAAGGGAGATATTTGTAAATCTTCGTCAAAGTCATCGGTCTTGCTTGATTTTCCGAAAATGAGAACGACAAATCGGTGTCGGATCGGGAGGCTCTCGATCGTTTACTAAAAGACGCGGCGACGCCGCCTTATTCCCTCTCGGAGTTGCCTGAGGGCAAGCCGCCTGCCGAAGATCAAACGGCAGCGTTGGGGGAATTGTCCCCGACGCAGATTGCCGCGCATTTCAACCGATTGGAAGAACACGGCAAACTCAATGAATACCTTGAAGGAATCGAAGGGTAATTCGGCAAAAAGGTCTACTTTTTGCCGAAACCCGAACCCCTGATCTCCTGAACCCTCATTGCCTCTTGATAAATCGTCTCGCGCGGGATGCCGGTAGCGGCGGCGACAACTTTGGCGGCGCGGGCAGGCGGCAACTCTTCTAACAGCGCTTGAAGCCACCGCAGGACGGCATCGTCCAACACCGGCGTTGTGCTTTCGTGTTGGTCGCAAAAAGGCGCGTCTAAAATCAGCACGATCTCCCCTTTTTCGGTTTCGGGATGGGTATCGACAAAATCCGAGATATGTGCCGACGGTACGCGCGTGATCGTCTCAAACGTTTTAGTGAGCTCCCGCGCAACGATCAAGTCTCGATCCCCCTCAAAAACCCGCGCAAATTCGGCAAGCGTTTCTTTGACGCGGTGGGGCGCTTCATAAAACACCAAGGCGCATTCCAGCCCGCGCAAACGCATGAGTATTTCGTTTCGCGCCTTTTTTTGAGACGGCAAAAAACCGACAAAATAAAATTGCTCGGCAAGAAGACCCGCGCCGGAAATGGCGGCGGCAATCGCGCATGCGCCCGGAATCGGCGCCACCAAAAACCCCGCATTTTTGACTTCGTTGACCAGTTTTGCGCCCGGATCGCTGATGCCGGGTGTTCCGGCGTCCGTGACCAAGGCTAAACTTTTGCCCTCGTTTAATGCGGCAATTACAAATAAAACCGCGCTTTTTTCGTTGTGTTGATGCAAAGCGCGCATGGGGGCGGAAATGCCGTAGGCGGACAAAAGTTTGGCGGTCACGCGGGTGTCTTCGGCAAGAATCAAATCCGCCGAGCGCAAAACATCGAGCGCGCGCAAAGTTAAGTCTCGTAAGTTTCCTAGCGGTGTCGCAACCACATATAATGTGCGCTTGGCGGCGGTAAACGCGCCCCGCTCAAGAACGGGCGCGACATTTTCGGCAAGGGGTGAGTTATGTGGACGGTAAGACATCATCAAGGTTTCTTTAAAAAACGGGTGGTCACAAGCGCGTTGGCGCTATGGCTCGCTATTGTAACGTCGCTTTTCGGTATTCCGACAGCACTGTCTCAAGACGCCAAAGACTTGGATGCTTTGAAAGAAACCCCGGCAGAGATCAACATCTATTGGGAAGACATCGACAACCCCGCGCGACAAGACGCTTCCTCCTCCGTCGAACCGAATGCGCCCTTGCACAACGCCCCCCAAGTCACGACGACCCCGCCCGCCTCCGGTGCTCCCGTGACGGCAACCCAACCTGCCGAGGATATCAACAACACCCATCAGACTCTCACGCCTTTTTTACCGCTTACCGCCGTCGCCAATGAGCCGCCTAAAATCGCGCTTTTGGTGCCCACCAAAACCCCCGCTTACTCTGTGGCCGCGCAAACGGTTCTTGCCGGTTTCACCAAAGCGGCGGCGTCGGCAAACGCCATGCCTTCCTGCGTTGTGATCGAGCATGGAATCGGAGAGTTTTTCAATGCCTACAACGACGCCATTCGTCAGGGCGCGCGTGTGGTGGTGGGTCCTTTAGTCCGCGACGATTTAACGGAATTGGCAAAAACCACACCGCCGCTTTGGACAATCGCCTTGACCCAAATGGAAGATTTCCACGCTGCCATGCCGTCCTCCGTTCTTTTCTTAACGCTTGCCATTGAAAGCGATGCCAAGTTGTTGGCGCGTGAAATCGCCCTCTCGTCGCGCTCCGGCATTCCGGTCATCTTAACCAACGAATCACCGTTGATGAAACGGTTTACCGATGCCTTCATTGACGAATGGACGGCGCTGGGCAAAGACATGCGCCCGGAAAGAATCGTCTTTGAAAATTCAAAATTGTCTTTGCTCAAAACGCGCTTGGGCGAGTTATCGCCCTCGGTGGTGGTGCTGGCGGTCGACGGAGACGACGCCGCACTCGCGCGGGCACAAACGCGGGCGTGGCCAACCTACGCAAGCTCACACATTTATCGACGCGCGGTGCAGTTTGAAGGATACGCGCTGGATGCCTTGCGCGTGGCGGAAATTCCTTGGTTGATTCAACCGTCGGCGGAAACCTTCCGCGCTTTGGGAACGCAACCACAATTGCCGGCATTGGCAAGGCTTTACGCGTTAGGCTTTGACGCTTTTCAGGTCGCGCAACAGTTTTTAGGCGGCACGCCGGATTCGTTTAGTTTTTGGGGCGCCAGCGGCAACATTTCTTTTAACCTTGAAAACGGCTTGTCTCGCTACGGGCAATTAGGGGTTTTTGAAGAAGGACGCCTGCGCGCATTGAATGCGCAAAGGTAGACGGGACGCTTGATGCCGGCGTCCCCTCTGATCCCTGATGGTTCGGCAAAAAGTGGACCTTTTTGCCGGTTGTAGCTACCCAAAAATCGCGGGGGGACCCCGACGATTTTTTGCAGAAAAGGCGGCGAGCGGGCAATCGAGACTTTTCTGATCCCTGATCCCTGATTCCTGACCTCTGATTCCTGAAACCGAAACCGATGAACGATGATTTTTAAACGAACGCCCCAACAAAAAGACGGAGATACGGCAGAGGCGATTGCGGCTTCCTATTTAACGCAACAAGGGCTTTTGATTGTCGCCAAAAACGTCAAAAACCGCTTCGGTGAAATCGACATCATCGCGCGTGACGGCAAAACGCTGGTTTTTGTGGAAGTGCGCTACCGTCGCGGCGACGTTTTCGGAGGGGCTGTGGCAAGCATCGACGAAAGGAAGCAAAAGCGCATGATTGCGGCGGCAAAATGCTATCTTTCCACTTTGGCAAGACTTCCGCCGTGTCGATTTGATGCTATCCTAATGGGTGCTTTGAACGACAAAAACCTTCAATGGCAACGCAATGTTTTTTCCGTGTCATAAGATAACAAAATGGACTTAACCGATCGAATCAATGCGCAGTTTCTGGAAAGCGCGCAGTTAAAAGAAGCGGCGGCTTCCAAGCTCGCGCCTTTGATTGCGCGAGCGGCGCACATGTTGACCGAATCGCTTTTAGCCGACGGTAAAGTTTTGGCGTGCGGCAACGGCGGCTCGGCGGCAGACGCGCAGCACTTCGCGGCGGAATTGGTCGGGCGCTTTGAGCGTGAGCGTCCTGAGTTAAGAGCCATCGCTTTGACCACGGACTCCTCCGTGTTGACCGCCATCGCCAACGATTATTCGTTTGACGAAGTGTTTGCCAAGCAGGTTCGCGCGTGGGGAACCCACGGCGATATTTTGTTGGCGATTTCCACCTCAGGAAACGCGCGCAATGTGGTCAACGCCGTCCGTGAGGCGAAAGACAGAGGAATGCGAATCATCGCATTGACCGGCAAAGGCGGGGGCATCGTGGGCTCGCTTTTGCAAGAGGAAGATGTACATGTGTGTGTGCCGCACGACAGAACAGCGCGAATACAAGAAGTTCATTTATTAACGCTGCACGCGATGTGCGACGCAATGGATATTTGTTTATTTGGAGAAATTTAATGAAAAAAATAGTAGGGTTGATTGCAGCAACAGCGGTTTTGGTTTCGTTTTTGCCCGGTTGTCTTCCGCTGGTGGCGGTGGGTGCCACGGCCGGCGGCGTGTTGGTAGCGTCGGATCGCAGAACGGTGGGCACTCAAATTGACGATAAAACCATCGCCGCCAAAATTGAATCGGAAATCAACAATAAATACGGAGACAAAGTTCACATCAACGTGACGAGCTTCAACGGTATTGTGCTTTTAACCGGCGAAGCACCGACACAAACTCAATCCAACGAAATCTACGCCATCTCTCAAAAGCAGGAAAAAGTTCGCGCCACGCAAAACGAAATTGCCATTGCCGAACCCTCCTCGATGTCTTCGCGTTCCGGCGATGCTTATATCACCTCTAAAGTCAAAACCCGTTTTGTGGACAGCAAATTTTCAACCACACACGTTAAAGTCGTGACCGAACGAAGCATTGTTTACTTAATGGGTCTTTTAACGCGCGACGAAGCCAAAGAAGCCGTTGAGATTGCCACGCGCACCACAGGGGTTGAAAAGGTCGTTCAAATTTTTGAATACACCAACTGACATGGCTTGGCAGACGCCGCCGCGGTTTTTGCAAAAAGTTGCACCAAAAGACGTGTTGGCGCGGGTTGCCGCGCTACCGCGTCCTTTGGTTTTTACCAACGGCGTTTTTGATCTTTTGCATTGCGGTCACGCGCATTATCTGGAAGCCGCACGTTGCTTGGGCAATGCACTCGTGGTGGCGGTTAATTCGGACGATTCCGTTCGTCGTTTGAACAAAGGTAAGCATCGCCCGATCAACACGCTTGACGATCGAATGGCGTTGTTGGCGGCACTTTCCAGCGTGGATTTGGTGATTTCGTTTGACACCGATACCCCGCTCCCCTTAATCCTGCAAATATCGCCGGACGTGTTGGTCAAAGGCGGAGATTACACGGCAGAAACAACGGCAGGCGCGGCGGAGGTCATCGCGCGCGGCGGAAAATTCGTCGCCATCCCGTTTCTCTTTGAACGATCCACCACGGCATTGGTTAAAAAACTTTCTTCGCCGGAATGATCTGATCGGCAAAAAAATGAAAACCTACTTTTTGCCGAACCCCTGCTGATACAATGGCGATCTTATTTTTTGAACCCTTTTTTGCATCATGTTGGACATCAATCTATTTCGCAAAAACATCCGCGAAGTCGCGGAAAACTTAGCGCGTCGCGGCTTTGTGTTAGACGTGGCCACGTTTGAACGTTTGGAAGCCGAACGCAAAGATTTACAAACCGACACCCAAACCCTGCAATCGCGTCGAAACACGCTTTCCAAACAAATCGGCATTGCCAAAGGCAAAGGCGAAAATGCCGATGCTTTAATGGCGGAGGTGGGCGGTTTGGGCGATCAATTGGCAAAACATGAGGCAAGACTTGCCGCGTTGCAAAAAGAATTGCGCGCGTTTTTGTTGACCCTGCCGAATTTAACGCACGCCTCGACCCCGTCGGGCAAAAGTGAAGCCGATAACCTTGAAGTGCGCCGTTGGGGAACGCCGCGCGTCTTTTCCTTCACCCCGCGCGAACACAATGAGTTGGGCGAGGCGTTGGGCTTGATCGACTTTGAAACGGCGGCAAAACTTTCCGGCGCGCGCTTCTCGTTTTTAAAAGGCGGGGTTGCCCGTCTGCATCGCGCCATCGCTCAATTCATGCTCGATACGCACACCCAAAAACACGGCTACACCGAATGCTACACGCCCTACATCGTCAACAGCGAAACCTTGACCGGCACCTCACAGTTACCCAAATTTGAAGCCGACATGTTTTCGGTGAAAAAAGGCGGCGCGGAGGGCGAAGGCGAAACGCTTTATTTGATCTCAACCTCCGAGATCACGCTCACCAATTCGGTGGCGGATACCATCATTCCGGCTGAATCGTTGCCGATCAAGCTGACGGCGCAAACCCCGTGTTTTCGTTCGGAAGCCGGCAGTCACGGGAAAGACACCAAAGGGATGATTCGCCAGCATCAGTTTGAAAAAGTCGAAATGGTGCAGATTGTCCACCCCCAAAAATCCTACGAAGCCTTAGAAGAATTGACCCGTCACGCCGAAGCCGTTTTGCAGGCACTGGAACTGCCGTATCGCGTGATGGCGCTTTGTACCGGCGACATCGGCTTTGCCTCGGCAAAAACGTATGATCTTGAGGTATGGCTGCCCGGTCAAAATACCTACCGCGAAATTTCTTCATGCTCCAATTGTGAAGATTTTCAATCGCGTCGGATGCAGGCGCGGTTCAGAAACGCGCAGGGCAAGCCCGAATTGGTGCACACTTTAAACGGCTCCGGCTTGGCGGTCGGGCGCACGCTGGTGGCGGTGTTGGAGAACTATCAGCGTGAAGACGGCTCTGTGGACATTCCCTCCGTACTGCAACCCTACATGGGCGGAATGACGGTGATTTCATCGGCAAAGTAGATCAAGACGCGACCCGTCCGCCGGTTTGGACGCATCCCCGACGCCAACCCGCAAAATCACCGCCGTCGCCGCGCCAATATCCGTTTGATCTGGTACAATGCACACCCTGTTTCGCTTGCACTATGGTGGATGTAGCTCAGTTGGTAGAGTCCCGGATTGTGATTCCGGTTGTCGTGGGTTCGAGCCCCATCATCCACCCCAATAAACCAAGCGCCCAAAAGTGGACCTTTTTGCCGGTTGTAGCTACCCAAAAATCGCGGGGGGACCCCGACGATTTTTTGCAGAAAAGGCGGCGGCGGGCAATCGAAACTTTTCTGATCCCTGAACCGCAAAAAAGGATCAGGCTTTGCCTGTCCTTTTTTGGAAATATGTTTCCGGCAAAAAGTACCACTTTTTGCCGAACCCACGAGTGTAGGTTTTCACTTTTGGGCAAACACACCTAACCCACCAACTCTCTTAATTCGGAAGGCGATATCCCGCCGGTGTTGTAGTATGCAACT
>JAIRPA010000095.1 GCA_031257235.1 Burkholderiales bacterium
GCGGGCGAGGCAAGCCTCGCCCCTACTGATTCCTGATTCCTGAAACCCTTTGACAGTTCAACGATAGGCGATTACCCTTCACCCTTTGAGGTTTTTGCAACGGGGTTTTGTCCATCGGCAGATCAAAGCCCGCAAAAATCAGGCGCGGCGGAATATGTCCGATGTCGCCTACTCACTTTTTGAATAACTACTCTTCGCTATAATGCACATCTATGATTAAACAAACCCATTTAAATTCATCACATCGCGCGGCATCGGCGCGCATGGTGGACTTCGGCGGCTGGGACATGCCCGTCAATTACGGTTCACAAGTCAACGAACATCACGCCGTCCGAAAAGATGCCGGCATGTTTGACGTATCGCATATGTGCGTCATTGACGTTCAAAGCAAGGAAGCGGGCGCACCCCGCGCGTTTTTGCGTTACCTTTTAGCCAACAACGTCGATAAATTAGAAACTTCCGGTCGCGCGCTTTATTCGTGTCTGCTCAAAGAAGACGGCGGCGTGTTGGACGATTTAATCGTTTATTTTATTGACGAAACCTTTTTTAGAATCGTCGTCAATGCCGGCACTGCCGAAAAAGATTATGCGTGGTTTTTGCTTCAGCGCGACCGCGTGGCACCCAACTGCACCATCACGCCGCGTCGTGATTTATCCATGATCGCCGTTCAGGGCAAAAACGCACGTGCCAAAGTTTGGGCGGTCTTGCCCCAAACGAAAGCCGCCACCGAGCCCTTGCGCCCTTTCTCCGCCGCGTTTGTCGGCGATTATTTTGTCGCGCGGACGGGTTACACCGGCGAAGACGGTTTTGAAATTGCCGCACCGCACGATTTAATCGTCGCGCTTTGGGCAAACCTGATCAAAGCGCAAGTCGCGCCGTGCGGTTTGGGCGCGCGCGATACCTTGCGCTTGGAAGCCGGGATGAATTTATACGGGCAAGACATGGACGAAACCGTCACGCCTTTGGAAGCGGGCTTATCATGGACGGTGGATTTAAAAAGCGAGCGCGATTTCATCGGAAAAAACGCGCTTATCCAACAAAAACCCGCGTTCACGCTTTTGGGCTTGGTGTTGACCGATACGGGCGGCGTTTTGCGTTCGCATCAGCGCGTCCACACCGATCACGGTGAGGGCGAAATCACCAGCGGCACGTTTTCGCCCACCTTAAACCGCTCCATTGCGTTGGCGCGTCTTCCGATTCAAACCAAAGAGGGCGATACCGTGACGGTATCGGTTCGTGACAAAAAGCTCTCTGCGAAAGTCGTGCGTGTTCCGTTTGCAAAAAACGGCGCGCCTTTGATTCAACTTTAACGTAAAGGAAATTCATGATGAGCAACATTCCCGCCGAATTGAAATACACCGAAAGCCACGAATGGGCGCGTAAGAACGCAGACGGCACCTTGACTATCGGCATCACTGATCACGCGCAAGAAGCCTTGGGCGACATCGTTTTTGTTGAGTTGCCGGAAGTCGGCAGAGAACTTCAAAAAGAGGAAGCCTGCGCGGTGGTGGAATCCGTGAAAGCGGCGTCCGATATTTACGCGCCGGTGGCAGGCGAAGTGGTCGCCGTCAATAGCGACATCGGCGGCACACCGGAGACCATCAACCAAAGCCCTTACGATACCTGGCTTTTTAAAATCAAACCCGCCGACAACCACGCGTTTGATGCTTTATTGTCTGCCGACGCTTATAAAAAAGCCGCGGGAGAATAAACCTTTTTGTCGGGCAACCCTAAAACTTTTGGGATTGCCCACGTTAAAGACAAAAAAATCACAGGCAACCCGTGTTGATTTTTTGCAAAGAACCCCAAACGGACGGCGCTTGCGTCGTCCCTTCTTGCCGCTAACTTCTATTGATTCAAAAAAACATGACACATACCTCATTTATTCATCGTCACATCGGATTTCACGCGGAAGATGAACGCGCAATGTTAGACGCCATCGGCGTTGCGTCCACTGCCGAGTTGATCGACAAAACCCTTCCCCGCGCCATTCGTTTGCATTCGGCGTTAAAGGCAACGCCCGCCCTTTCCGAAGAAGAAGCCCTTGCCGCACTTCATAAAATTGCCGATCAAAATATTGTATTGAAGTCTTTCATCGGACAGGGCTACTACGGCACGCACATGCCGTCCGTGATTTTGCGCAACGTTTTGGAAAACCCCGCGTGGTACACGGCTTATACCCCGTATCAGCCGGAGATTTCTCAAGGGCGTCTTGAAATGTTGATGCTGTTTCAGACGATGATTTGCGATTTAACCGGTATGGACATTGCCAACGCCTCGATGTTGGACGAAGCTACCGCCGCGGCAGAAGCCATGACACTAGCCCTGCGCTTAAAGCCGGAACCCTCCCCCGTCTTTTTTGTGGCGAACACGGTGTTCAAACACACGCGCGACGTGATCGAAACACGCGCCGCGCCCTTAAACATTAAGGTTGTCACCGGCGCGCTCAATGAAGCCGCCCACTCCGGCGCGTTTGCGGTGTTGTTGCAGTATCCCGACACGCACGGCGCCGTTCATGAGTATCAAGCCTTAGTGGAAGAACTGCACCAAAAAAATATCAAAGTGATTGTGGCGGCGGATTTGCTTTCCTTGGCGGTCTTGGAAGCGCCGGGGAACTGGGGCGCGGATATTGTCGTTGGCAGTGCACAACGGTTTGGCGTTCCGATGGGGTATGGCGGCCCGCACGCGGGGTTTCTTGCCACCAAAGATGCTTATAAACGCTCGATGTCCGGGCGCTTGGTGGGCATTTCCATCGACGCGCAAAAAAAACCGGCGTATCGCTTGGCGTTGCAAACGCGCGAACAACATATTCGCCGCGAAAAAGCCACGTCGAACATTTGCACCGCGCAAGTTTTGTTGGCGATTTTAGCCACGCTTTACGCGATGTATCACGGCGCCAAAGGCTTGCGCTCGATTGCCGAGCGCGTTCATCGTTATACAACCGCGCTTGCCGCCGGTTTAAAAGCATTAAACGCGACGATCGTCAATCCGACGTTTTTTGATACCTTAACGATTGTGCCCGGCGGCGGCGAATTGGCAGACTTACACGCCGAAGCCGTCAAACGCGGCATGAATTTTCGTCGGATTGATTCCAGCGCGCTTTCCGTTTCCTTAGATGAAACCACCACCGTCGCCGACTTAGAACACATTTTGGACGCTTTTGCGTTTGTGATCTCAAGCGAAAAACTCGCGGCGGCAAAAAGCGTCTTACATGAAACGCTCTCACTTCATTCTTCTGACGTGATCCCTTCCTCGCTTCGACGCCGGTCTTCGTATTTAACCGCAAGTGCGTTTTCCCGCTATCACACGGAAACCGAAATGATGCGTTATTTGCGTCGTCTTGCCGACAAAGATTTGGCGTTGGATCGCACGATGATTTCTTTGGGTTCCTGCACGATGAAATTAAACGCGGCGTCGGAAATGATCCCGATCACGTGGCGGCAATTTTCCGATGTGCATCCTTTCGCGCCGGAAGATCAGGCACGCGGTTATCGGGTGTTGATCGACGATTTAACGCGCGTGTTGTGTGATGTCACCGGATACGATGCTTTTTCTTTCCAACCCAATTCCGGCGCGCAGGGCGAATACGCGGGCTTGATGGCGATTGCGCAGTACCACGCCTCACGCGGCGACAAACACCGAAACATTTGTTTGATTCCTCAATCCGCGCACGGCACCAACCCTGCCTCTGCCGCGATGGCGGGAATGAAAGTGGTGGTGGTGGCGTGCGACGCCGAAGGCAATATTGACGTTGCCGATCTTGAAGCGCGTGCCAAAGAACATGCGGAACATCTTTCGTGCGCGATGATGACCTACCCTTCCACTCACGGCGTCTTTGAAACGGGGATCAAAAAAGTCTGCGAGATCGTGCATCAATACGGCGGTCAGGTTTATATTGACGGCGCCAACATGAATGCTTTAACCGGGCTTGCCGCGCCGGGTTTATTTGGCGGCGATGTCTCGCATTTAAACTTACACAAAACGTTTGCGATTCCTCACGGCGGCGGCGGCCCTGGCGTGGGTCCGATCGGCGTCAAAAAACATTTAGCGCCGTTTTTGCCCGGTCACGTTTTTTGGCACAGCAAAACCCGCGCGGTGTCCGCCGCGCCTTTTGGCAGCGCGTCTATTCTGCCGATCACGTGGATGTATTTAACGATGGCAGGCTCGGAAGGGCTAACAAGGGCAAGTCAATCCGCCATTCTTGCCGCCAACTATATTTCTCAACGATTGTCGCCGCATTACCCGACCTTATTTACCGGCGAAAACGGTTTTGTGGCGCACGAATGTATTTTGGACATTCGCCCCTTCAAGGCGACCTCCGGCATTGAAGCCGAAGACATTGCCAAGCGTTTGATTGATTTTGGCTTTCACGCGCCCACGATGAGCTTTCCCGTGCCGGGGACCTTGATGGTCGAACCTACGGAATCCGAATCTTTGTATGAGCTTGATCGTTTCATCGACGCGATGATTGCCATTCGGGAAGAAATTCGCGCGATTGAAAACGGCACGTCAGACAAAAACGATAATCCCTTAAAAAACGCACCGCACACGGCGGAGGTTTTAGTGGCCGACACGTGGACACATCCGTATTCGCGCGAACAGGCGGCGTATCCGCTCGCCTCGTTGCGTGAGAACAAGTATTGGTCGCCGGTGGGGCGTGTGGACAACGTTTATGGAGATCGCAATTTGGTGTGTAAAATATTCGCCCAAAAGTGAAAACCTACACTCGACGGCAAAAAGTAGGTTTTTACTTTTTGCCGAACTAATGATGAACCACGACGAAAATAAAACACCGCACAAGCCTTCTTGTGTGCGTCCGGTGCGAAGCTATGTGCTACGGCAGGGGCGGTTGACCCCTGCGCAATCGCGCGCGCTTTTAACCTTGTCGCCGCTTTTTGTGGTGGCGTATGCCGAACAACCGATCGACTTTAAAACGCTTTTTGGGCGCGACGCCAAGACGGTGATCGAGATCGGCTTTGGCATGGGGGCGGCAACGGCTAAGATTGCGCAAGAAAATCCCGATACCAATTTTCTCGGTATTGAAGTGCACACGCCGGGGGTGGGGAGTCTTTTGCGCGAAATCGAAACGCGGTCGTTATCGAACGTGCGCATCGTGCAACACGACGCGGTGGAAGTGATCAAAACCATGATCGCCCCCGCCTCTCTTGACGGCGTCCATATCTTTTTCCCCGACCCTTGGCACAAAAAAAGACATCATAAACGCCGCCTGTTGCAACCTTTGTTTTTGGAAGCGTTGGCGGCGCGTGTGAAAGAAGGCGGTTATCTTCACGTGGCCACCGATTGGGAAGATTACGCGCACGAAATTCTCGCGTTGGTAGAAGCAAGTGCGGCGTGGGAGAATGTTTCGCCGGAAGGGTTTACGCCGCGTCCGCCCACCCGCCCGCAAACCAAATTTGAGGCGCGCGGGATTAAATTAGGGCATCGGGTGTTTGATATTGTCGCCCAAAGAAAATAGGAAGACAGATCACATCAACACATCGTAGGCAAACCGCGCGATCAATACGATCATCAGACACAAAAACAACTTTCGGATG
>JAIRPA010000129.1 GCA_031257235.1 Burkholderiales bacterium
CTGCAAAAAATCGTCGGGGTTTTGGTCTCCACTAACTTTGCTTCGCAAAGTTAGTTCCGCCCCAACCGTGGTTTTGGTCTCCACTAACTTTGCTTCGCAAAGTAAGTTCCGCCCCAACCAAAGGTTGTCCCGCGATTTTTTGGAAATCCCAACCGCCCAAAACATGACCGGCAAAAAGTAGGGGTTTACTTTTTGCCGAACCTTTAAAACCGGATTGCGGGTCGGAGCCCGCAATGACGACGCAGGTGAGGGATGGTCGCCAAATTTGATGCACCGCATTTGCGGCGGCGTTTCTGATCCCTGATCCCTGACCTCTGATTCCTGAACCCCTGATTCCTGAACCCCTGATTCCTGAAACCCGAAAACTTAAAACCCAATATTTTGTTGGATTTAAACAAACAGTGACTATAAGTTGACTATTTTGTTACGGTAATGTCTCAAAAACCGATCTTTTTAGAGAGGGTTAAATTTTTTTATCATCAATATTGACCAAATCCCTAGATTAAAAGTGGTAAAGGAATATAATCAGCACCGGGAAAAGACAGGAGTTTGTTTTCTTACGTAAGCGTTGTAGAAGCTACGGCTATTACGTAACGCCGACAACAAGCCTGCGAACCTACAAAAAAACGGTTAAACGTTTTTTTCATTGAGTCTTTTTAAGGAGATTTGTAATGAATAAACTAGTTAAACTTATCATGCCGTTTGCGATAGGTTTCATCGTGTTTCTGCTGTACTTCGTCATTAATCCGGTCGGGTTGTCATTCAATACTTGGTTGTTCTTGAGTATCTTCGTCGGGGTTGTCATTGGTTTGATCTTAGAACCCATTCCTCCTGCTTTTGTCAGTTTGATCGGCGTCACCATTGCGGCGGTATTAAAGGTGGGTCCGGCAAAATCGGGGGATATGGCTGCAAAAATCACTGACGGTCAGGCGATCAACTGGGCGTTGAGCGGATTTTCTAACAGCACAATATGGTTGATCTTCGCGGCGTTCTCAATCGGCTTGGGTTATCAGCAAAGCGGGCTTGGGCGTCGTATCGCGTTGGCACTTGTCAAATTATTGGGGAAAAAAACTTTGGGCTTAGGTTACGCCATCGCGTTGACCGACGGCATCTTATCGCCGTTCATTCCGAGTAATACCGCGCGTTCAGGGGGCGTGGTGTATCCGATCGTTTCGACGATCCCGCCGATGTACGATTGCGCGCCTGATAAAGACCCGCGCAAAATCGGTGCTTATCTGATGTACGTCTCTCTTGCCATTACGTGCGTGACCAGCTCTTTGTTTTTGACGGGCTTGGCGCCGAACTTATTGGCGATTGAAACGGCGGCAAAAGCCGGCGTTCCGAAAATCGAATGGATTCAATGGTTCATTGCCATTGCGCCGTGCGGTATTTTGCTCTTTATCTTGACGCCGATTCTTGTGTATTGGCTCTACCCGCCCACCGTTAAAGGTTCGCCTGAAGTGGTCGATTGGGCAAAAAGCGAATACACCAAGTTAGGCTCTATCAAGACCAAAGAAATTGCGATGTTGGGCATTTCGATCTTAGCACTTCTCATGTGGATTTTCCCGGACTTAAGTGTGATTTCCACCAAGCTCGGCAAAATCAACGGCACCACGGTTGCGTTGATCGCGGTCTGCCTGATGTTGGCGTTCAAAGTGTTTACGTGGAATGACTTCCTTTCCAACAAAGCCGCTTGGGGCGTATTGGTTTGGTTCTCCACTTTGGTCACGATGGCAGACGGTTTGAAAAACGTCGGTTTCTTGTCGTGGCTGTCTGAACAAATGCAGGTTTATTTAACCGGTTTATCACCCACCGCCGCGTTAATCGGTTTGGTGATTGCCTTTTATCTCCTGCACTACTTCTTTGCTTCCACCACTGCCCACGTTTCCGCGTTGCTCGCGCTCTTCATTGTGATTGCGCAGGCGATTCCGGGAATTGATGTCTACATCGCCACCGTCTTAATGATGTTGACGTTGGGTATCATGGGCATCATCACGCCTTACGGAACAGGTCCCTCGCCGGTGTATTTCGGTGCAGGTTATATCAAAGGTCCTGATTTCTGGAGATTGGGCGCGATCTTTGGTTTGTTCTATTTGGTGGTGTTCTTGGTCATTGAAATTCCGTGGGTCACCACGATTGCAAAAGACTGGATCACACCGGCTGTCAAAGCTGTCGGCGCGGGTTGATTTGTCGCGCAGACAAAATATTTTTTATATCAACAAAAAGACTCATAGCCCGCCTTTTGGCGGGCTTTTTTATTCGCAAAAAGTAAAAACGCCAAAAAGTGAAAACCTACTTTTTGGCGAACCCAAAAACTGATACCATTTTTGGACAAACCCATAACCCCATGAATCCGTTCAAAGTCATTATCAGAATTGCTCCGTTTCTTGTGGAACGTCTAAGTCGGTGGATGCCCGGACTGCCGGAGATCGTCGGCTATGATCGCGCGTTTTTAAAAAGCGACGCGGCAGCGGGTTTATCGGTGGCGGCCATTGCCTTGCCCACCGGTATTGCGTATGCGGAGTTGGCAGGATTTTCTCCGGTGATCGGCTTATACAGCACCATTATGCCGATGATTGTGTATGCGTTCTTCGGCTCGTCACGGCAATTGATTGTGGGGCCTGACGCCGCCACCTGCGCCATGATTACCGCCTCTTTGACGCCTTTGATCGCGCTTTCCGAGAACGTTAATGAAGCCGCCGCGTATTACCACGCGCTGGCGGTGTCGCTCACGCTTTTTACCGGCGTCTTGTGCATCGTTGCCGCGCGGTTTCGTTTGGGATTTCTCGCCGAACTCTTGTCCCGCCCGATATTGATGGGGCTATTAAACGGAGTGGCCCTCACCATCATCATCGGTCAATTGGGCAAACTCATCGGGGTGACCACGTCGGGTAAAGACAACATTTCCCTTCTGATTTCATTTTTCTTCAATCTCTCAAACACGCATCTGCCCACGCTTTTGTTGACGCTGATGCTTTTTTTCCTGTATTTGGTCTTGCGCCGAAAACTCCCGATGATCCCGATTGCTTTGACCCTTGCGGTAGCGGCAACGCTCGCCGGTTATCTCGTCGATTTGGAGGCGTGGCATGTGATGACCGTCGGTGAGATACCCGCCTCTTTGCCGACCTTGCATTTTCCGGCTTTCCCGCATGAATCTTGGGGAACGATCTTGCCGGCGGCAGGCGCGCTCGCTTTCATCAGTTTTGGCAGTGCCACTTTAACCGCCCGAAGTTTTGCGGCGAAAAACGGTTATGAGATCGACAGCAATCGTGAGTTGACCGCCTTGGGTGCCGCCAACATCGCCTCTGCCCTTTCTCAAGGGTTTGCCATCAGCGGCGCGGATTCGCGCACTGCCGTGAATGACGCGGCGGGGGGCAAAACACGGATGGCACAGATCATCGCCGCCCTCGCCATTTTGGTCGCCCTCTTACTTTTTGCCGCGCCTTTGTCGCACATGCCGGTTGCCGCCTTGGGTGTGATCTTGGTGATCAGCGCGGTGAGCTTGACCGATTTTGCGACGATGAAAAAACTCTACACCATCAGCCGCACTGAATTTCATATTGCTTTGGCCACCTTTTTGGCGGTTGTGTTGATCGGCGTGATGCCGGGTATTTTGCTCGCGGTGTGTTTGGCGGTATTGAGTTTTTTGATGAAAACCGCGCGACCGATGGATCACAAATTAGGATTGATGCAAACCCAACGCGATTTTATGGAGATCGATCATTATCCCGACGCAAAAGAGGTCGATCATTTGTTGATTTATCGCTTTGAAGCGTCGCTGATTTTTATCAACGCAAGTTATTTTCGCGCGCGCGTGACCGAATTGATCGAAAGCGCGTCAACGCCGGTGTATTGGGTGATCATCGACGCGCGGTCGATGAACAATATCGATTTGACCGGCGCCGCCGCCCTCTATGATTTGAGCCGAGTGCTGGAAGCAAAAGGCATCACGATTGCCCTTGCCGGACGCTCGGAACAGTTTACAAAATGGATGGCATTGCACAGCTTGAATCAAGACACGATCAAGATTCGCTTTTTCCCCGATCGCCATTTAGCCTACGACGCGTTTTTGGAAGACCTGAATGTGCATCAGGGGTTCGCCCAAAAGTGAAAACCTACTTTTGGGCGGTTGAAGTCACTTTTTGCCGTTCACATTCACATGCCGCGCCATCACGCGAAATTGCCGCCATTCGTCCGGGGTCATCATGTCCGGCAGAATCAAAAGCGCGCGCGTTTTGTGTTCGTCTTTTACGTGTAATGAAACCAGCCACGCATGGATGAACGTCCCCGATGCAATATTGCCTTCGACAATTTTTTGGGAATCGGCGGAGTCAAACGTCAACTCGCAAAAGCCGTCTGCGGCCATCGCTAAATGACGGCAGGCGTGGGTGAGGGTTCGCCGCCACGAACAAGCGGCGATGACGACAATCGCCATCACGCCCGCCCCCCATACAAACCAAGGAAGATAAATAAAAAGCGCGCCCCATAAAGCGAGGGTGACCAGCGTTGCGCCCAACAAAAACCGCGCAAGCCGACGCGAGGGTTTCAAAGCGACGGCAATACGCGGTATTTCTTTGTTCACTTCAATAACGTTGACTTTTGACTTCCGGCACGCCCAAACTTAGTGTTTGACGAACTCGGCAAGTTTCATCCACGTTTCAACGACGGTATCGGAATTCAGCGAAATCGTGGAGATGCCCTGCTCCACCAACCACTGCGCAAAGTCGGCGTGATCGGAAGGACCTTGTCCGCAAATCCCGATGTAGCGATTCTTTGCGCGACACGCGGCAATGGCCATGCGCAACATCGCTTTGACGGCAGGATCGCGTTCGTCAAAAATCGCGGCGATGGGTCCGCCGGAATCGCGGTCTAAGCCTAAGGTCAGCTGGGTCATGTCGTTTGAGCCGATTGAGAACCCGTCAAAGTATTCCAAAAAGTCCGCCGCCAATACCGCATTGGACGGAACTTCGCACATCATGATGAGACGCAAGCCGTTTTGTCCGCGCTTTAATCCATTGGCTTCCAAGCGCGCCACCACTTCTTTGGCCTCTTTTAAGGTGCGCACGAAGGGGATCATAATTTCTACGTTGGTCAAACCCATTTCATCGCGCACACGCCGCATCGCCTGACACTCCAACGCGAAGCACTCGTAAAACTCGTCGGAAATATAGCGGGACGCGCCGCGAAAACCGATCATCGGGTTTTCTTCGTGCGGCTCAAAACGATCTCCGCCTAAAAGATTGAAGTATTCGTTCGATTTAAAATCGGAAAGACGCACGATCACCTTTTTGGGGTAGAACGCCGCCGCAATGGTGGACACACCTTCGGCAATTTTGGAGACATAGTAATCCACCGGATTTTCGTACCCGACAATTCTGCGTCGAATATCGCGCCGCAACTCTTCGGGCAACGAATCAAACTCCAGCAAAGCACGCGGATGAATGCCGACGTTTCGGTTGATGATGAACTCAAGTCTTGCCAGCCCCACGCCTTCGTTCGGCAATCTGCAAAATTCAAACGCCAACTCAGGATTGCCGACGTTGATCATGATCTTGACGGGCAACTCCGGCATTTTATCAAGTGCGATTTCTTTGATCGACACCTCCAAAAGCCCTTCGTAAATATTGCCGGTGTCGCCCTCGGCGCACGAAACCGTCACCTCCGCGTCTTCCGTGAGTTTTCGGGTGGCATCGCCGCAACCGACCACCGCGGGAATGCCCAGCTCACGCGCGATGATTGCCGCGTGACAGGTTCTGCCGCCGCGATTCGTGACGATGGCCGCCGCGCGTTTCATCACGGGCTCCCAATCGGGATCGGTCATGTCCGCCACCAACACATCGCCTTTTTGAACGCGATCCATTTCGGTGATGGATTTCACGACGCGCACGCGCCCCTGCCCGACTTTTTGCCCGATCGCGCGACCGGAAACCAACACGTTTTTCTTGTCGCCCGACAACATGTAGCGACGGAGTTTATCGACCGATTCGCGCGACTTCACCGTTTCGGGACGTGCCTGCAAAATGTAAATTTTGCCGTCCACGCCGTCGCGTCCCCATTCAATGTCCATCGGGCGTTGATAATGCTTTTCAATCTTGACCGCAAACCGCGCCAGCTCTTCGATTTCTTCGTTGGAAATCGCAAATTGAAGGCGCTCGATCTCCGGCACCTCAATGGTTTTGGTGGAGCGCCCTGCCGATTGCTCGTCGGTAAAGATCATTTTGAGCGATTTGCTGCCGGTGATTTTGCGCAAAATGGCGGGGCGATTGGCTTCTAAGTTGGGTTTATACACATAAAACTCGTCGGGGTTGACCGTGCCTTGCACCACCGTTTCCCCCAACCCGTAGGCCGCTGTGATGAACACCACCTGATCAAACCCGGATTCGGTATCCATGGTAAACATCACGCCGGAGGCGCCCTTATCGCTTCTGACCATCCTTTGGATGCCGGCGGACAAAGCAACTTCGCTGTGCGCAAACCCCTGATGAACGCGGTACGCAATCGCGCGATCGTTATAAAGCGAGGCAAACACTTCTTTGATCGCCGTCAATACGCTGTCAATGCCGCGAATGTTCAAAAAGGTTTCCTGTTGTCCGGCAAACGAGGCGTCGGGCAAATCTTCCGCCGTTGCCGACGAGCGCACCGCAAACGAGGCATCGGGCAAATCGTGGGTCAGTGCCGCATAGGCGGCGCGAATGTCGGCTTCAAATTCCGGCGGAAAAGGTGCGGAAACCACCATTTGCCGAATTTCGCGCCCGATTTTTGCAAGCATCGTGACATCGTCCACGTTGACGGACTTTAATTTTTCGTCGATGGCTTCCGTCAGCCGATTGACTTGAAGAAATTCCCTAAACGCCGTCGCCGTTGTTGCCACACCGCCCGGCACACGAATGCCGGACTCCGCTAATTGGCTAATCATTTCACCCAACGACGCATTTTTACCGCCGACAACTTCAACATCGGACATTCTTAAATTCTGGAAAGGAATGACGCGCGAGGTGGGTTTGATTTGGGCATTCATAAAAAGAGCTCCATGAGGTTATAAAAAAGATGGTGTTATTCAAGAGAAACTTCAATAAAAATCCAACAAAAAGCATGGTCTAAAAATCAAACGGCAATCCTGCCTTTAATTTTTCGCCATTCTACCTGCTTTCGGGGGTTCGGGAATCGGGGGGGACGGCAAAAAGTAAACCCCTA
>JAIRPA010000178.1 GCA_031257235.1 Burkholderiales bacterium
AACTTCTGCGCCAATACACTCGTGATCGCCGCCGTCAGCGTCGTCTTCCCGTGATCCACGTGACCAATCGTCCCTACGTTTACGTGCGGCTTCGTCCGCTCAAATTTGCCTTTCGCCATGATAATTTTCCTTTACCTGTTTCTTACTTTCTGTTGATGATTGCCTCGGCAACCTGCTTCGGCGCTTCAGCGTAATGCTTGAACTCCATCGTGTACGTCGCGCGACCCTGCGTCAACGAACGCAAGGTTGTCGAATACCCGAACATTTCGGCAAGCGGAACTTCGGCGCGCACAGTTTTTCCGCCGCCCGGAATATCTTCCATGCCCTGAATGATGCCGCGACGCGAGGATAAGTCGCCCATCACGTCACCCATTTTTTCTTCCGGTGTTTCAATTTCGACCAACATCATCGGCTCTAACAAGACCGGACTTGCTTTGCGCATCCCGTCTTTAAAGGCAATGGACGCCGCCATTCTGAACGCGTTTTCGTTGGAATCCACATCGTGGTACGAACCGTCGAACAACGTCACTTTGACATCCACCACAGGGAATCCCGCCAAAACCCCATTGGGCAGGGTTTCGACCAAACCGCGTTGCACCGCCGGAATATACTCACGCGGCACCACCCCGCCTTTGATTTCGTCCACAAACTCAAAGCCTTTGCCGGCTTCGTTCGGCTCGACGCGAATCCAGACGTGACCGTATTGTCCACGACCGCCTGATTGCTTGATGAATTTGCCTTCGGTGTCGCCCGAAGGTTTCCTGATGGTTTCACGATACGCCACTTGCGGCGCACCGACATTCGCCTCTACCGAAAATTCGCGTTTCATCCGATCCACAATGATTTCCAGATGAAGCTCACCCATCCCTGAGATGATCGTTTGCCCCGATTCTTCATCGGTACGCACACGGAATGACGGGTCTTCCTGCGCCAAGCGATTCAGCGCAATGCCCATTTTTTCTTGGTCGGCTTTGGTTTTGGGTTCAACCGCCACGTGAATCACCGGCTCCGGAAACTCCATTCTTTCCAGAATAATCAGTTTTTCGGGGTCAGAGAGCGTTTCTCCGGTCGTCACGTCTTTCAAGCCCACCACGGCGGCAATGTCCCCCGCGCGAACTTCTTTGATTTCGTGGCGCTCGTCGGCGTGCATCTGCAACAAACGCCCGATCCGCTCTTTGCGACCTTTGACCGAGTTCATCACCTGATCGCCGGAATTAAGCTCACCCGAATACACACGAATGAAGGTTAATTGCCCAACGTAAGGGTCGGTCATGATTTTGAATGCCAATGCCGAGAACGGTTCTTTGTCGTCGGCTTTGCGGGAACCTTCTCCCCCGTTTTCCAGCTCGCCTGTCACGGGAGGAATGTCGGTGGGTGCGGGTAAAAATTCGATGACGGCATCCAACATCCGTTGGACACCTTTGTTTTTGAATGCCGTTCCACACAGCATGGGATGAATTTCGCACGCGATGGTACGTTGACGAAGACCGGCGATGATTTCTTCATTCGACAACTCACCGGTTTCGAGGTATTTGTTCATCAGCTCTTCATTGGCTTCCGCAGCCGCTTCGACCATTTTTTCGCGCCATTCTTTTGCCACCGCCATCATTTCAGGCGCGATGTCGGCGTAGCTGAATTTCATCCCTTGGCTTTCTTCATCCCAGAAGATTGCCTTCATTTTGATTAAGTCAACCACCCCTTTGAAGGTGTCTTCCGCACCGATAGGAATGACCACCGGAACAGGATTGGCACGCAATCTTGTTCTCATTTGCTCATAAACACGGAAGAAATTGGCACCGGTACGGTCCATCTTGTTGACGAATGCCAGACGGGGAACGTTGTATTTGTTTGCCTGACGCCACACGGTTTCCGACTGCGGTTGGACGCCGCCAACCGCGCAGTAAACCATGCACGCGCCATCTAAGACACGCATCGAACGTTCAACTTCAATCGTGAAATCGACGTGTCCGGGGGTGTCAATCACGTTGATCCGGTGTTCGGGATACTCGTTACCCATCCCTTTCCAGAAACACGTCACCGCCGCGGAGGTAATCGTAATGCCGCGCTCGCGCTCCTGCTCCATGAAATCCGTCACGGCAGCGCCATCGTGCACTTCGCCGATTTTGTGCGAAACGCCCGTGTAAAAAAGGATGCGTTCGGTTGTTGTCGTCTTGCCCGCATCAATGTGTGCGCTAATCCCGATATTTCGATAGCGCTCGATAGGAGTATTTCTTGCCACGTTAGTCTTTAATTATCAAAAGCGCGGCAAGTCAAAACTTACCACGCGGGGTTTAAACGGTTAGAAACGGAAATGCGAGAAGGCGCGATTCGCTTCCGCCATACGGTGAACTTCTTCACGCTTTTTCACGGCGCCGCCGCGACCTTCTGCCGCGTCCAACAACTCTCCGGCAAGTCGCGCGTCCATCGATTTTTCGCCGCGTTTTCTCGCCGCTTCGCGCAACCAGCGCATCGCCAACGCAGAACGACGCGTCGGGCGAACTTCAACCGGAACTTGGAAATTTGCACCACCCACACGACGGCTTTTGACTTCAACCATCGGCTTGGCATTTTGGAGTGCCGAATTAAACACATCCAAAGGATTTTTGCCGCCTTTTTCTGAAATATGCGCGAACGCGCCATAAATAATACGTTCTGCGACGGACTTTTTCCCGCTTGTCATCAATACATTAACAAACTTTGCCACTTCAACGTTGGCAAATTTAGGATCCGGCAGAATTTCGCGTTTAGGAACTTCTCTACGACGAGGCATAATAATTCTCGATTCTTGAATAAAACGTTAGTTGGCTTTCGGGCGTTTTGCACCGTATTTGGAACGCGCTTGTTTGCGGTCTTTGACCCCCGCCGTATCCAACGCGCCACGCACCATGTGATAACGCACACCCGGCAAGTCTTTGACACGACCGCCGCGCAACAAAATCACGGAGTGCTCCTGTAAGTTATGACCGACACCGCCGATGTAGCTGATGACCTCAAACCCGTTGGTTAAACGAACTTTGGCAACTTTCCGCAAAGCCGAGTTCGGCTTTTTAGGCGTCGTCGTGTAAACACGGGTACAAACCCCGCGTTTTTGTGGGCAGCGCTCCAGCGCCGGCACTTTGCTCTTGGCGACTTCGGGTGTACGCCCCTTGCGCACCAATTGATTGATAGTAGGCATTCTAAATTTTCCTGAGTGGTCGATACCCAACGGTATGACGCATAGCTCTCGCTCAACAAGAAAACAGCGGCAAACGCCACTGTTTTTCTAATTAAGCACCAAAGAGGAACGCTTTGCGTCCCCATAAAAGACAAAGGATTCTAATGACCTTAAGAAAAATTGTCAATCGGTTACGCACTTTCTTTGCGTATTTTTGCGACCAAAAGGCATTTTTTGAATGGGTCAGCCCAAAAAGCCGTGATTTCCGCCTTTGCGGGACGCCGAGGGCTGCGTCCCCTACGCAAAAAAGGATCAAACTCTGCCTGTCCTTTTTTTGGAAATTTCAAACCGGCAAAAAGTACCACCTTTTGCCGAATTACTTCTTCAGCTTTTTGATATACGCCTCGATATCTTTAATGCGGCGATCATCGGAGGGGTGGGTGGACAAAAACTCCGGTGCTTTATCTTTATTCTGCGCCGCCATCGCTTGCCAGAAATTCACCGCCTCTTGCGGGTTATACCCTGCATGAAACATCAAATAAACGCCAATTTGGTCGGCTTCGCTTTCGTGTTTTCGACTAAACGGCATCAATACGCCATAATTGGCGGTGATGCCGTAGGCACTGTTGACGAGTTGCCCATATTGAGAACCGCCGACAACCGCGCCCAACACCGAACCGCCCACCTGCGCGACCTGCTGTTGACTCACCCGTTCCGCGCCATGATGCGCCAATACGTGCGCGATTTCATGCCCCATCACGGTGGCAATTTGATCGTCGTTTTTCATCAATTTCAAGATGCCCGTGTAAAAGAAAACTTTGCCGCCCGGAAGGGCAAACGCATTCACGGTGTCATCTTCCAACACAAAAAACTCCCATTGATAAGCCTTGGCGTCTTCAGAGGCGGCCACAATTTTTTTGCCTACGTTCGTGACCCGCGCCACAAGTGCCTGATTCTCGCTTTTCTTCGCGGTTTTTAAGACTTCGTCTGCGGCACTCAAGCCCATTTGATTTTCTTCACTGGCGCTCACCAAGATCAATTGCGATCTTCCCGTCACCGGCGCCGTCGCACAACCCGTCACAAACGCCGAACACAATACTATCCATAAAGCCAAAAAACGCATGTTTCCTCCGATGTTCACTGGTTAAGCCGTCATCACAACGATTATCGAATGCCGGGTTGCTGATCTTACCCCGAATCAGCCTCTTTGCAAAACCTCCAAAAACCCACAAAAAAAAACAGGCGTTATCAAACGCCTGTTTTTCTACAACTCAAGTTTTATGGAGGCTGCCGCGGGTTACTCGCCCTGCAAACTTTGCAAAATCGCCTTAGCATCGGACTTCTGTTGCTCGTCGCCCTCTCTTAAGACTTCCTGCAAAATTTCACGACAGGCTTCGGAATCTCCGGTGGCTTGGTACGCGCGCGCCAAATCCAGTTTGGTGGCGACGTCGTTCCAATCTCCGTCGGTTTCGGCAGTCATCGCCGAGTAGCCTTCGGACTTGTTCGCCGCTCCGGCATCAAAGCTCAAATCAAGGTCAGCCAAATCACTGCCGGACTTCGTTGCCGGTTGGGTTTTGGTGAGATCAGGTCCGCCGGTGTCAATGGCCACCGATTCTTCGGTTTTGCCGAAATTGCGGAAACGGCTCAATTCTTCAAGGTCAATGTCAACCCCTAAATCATCTTGCTGTCCGCCTAAAGGCTCCAACGAAAAATGCGCTTCACTCATTTCAGGCAAGTTCGACGACGGCGCATTCAACAATGAATCTCCTTCATCAATGGAAGGCGTCGGTTGTTGTTGCGAACGGCGTTCCACCGCGCGCCCTGCTGCCTGAGCGATGCTTTGTGCCACCGAAGGCGCTTCCATCGGCGCGAAACCGCGCGGATCCGCCGCGTGTGACGTTTTAGGAGTTGCCGTTTGTTGCGCAAAACCGCCACCCGCCGAAAAACGCGGATTGCCGGGCAACAAGCGTTCGCCCAATACTTTTGCGCGTTGCCAGTATTCGCCTTGTCCACTCGACAAAGCATAGAGGCGGGACGCGATCTTCTCGAACTCGGCAGATTTTTTCTGATCGGCAAGCACTTCCAAGAGTTTCAAATAAACATCTTGACGTTGGCTGTCTTTCTTCAAGGCATCGTGCAGAATTTCTTCCGCTTGTTGTGCGCGACCATACGCTAAGTACACATCGGCTTCGGCCAAAGGATCGACCTCACCCGTTTCAATGTTCCCCAGCCCTTCACGGCTGAATTCGCTCAAAATGGAGTTACTGCTTTGCATACCCAGCGCCGCACGATCACGCGGTTGAGCGACGGAAGGCGAAGCGACACCGGCACGGGTGCTCAAGCTCGTACTGCTTGCCGTCATTGAGCTGGTTGCTTCAGTAAAAAGGCTGTCACTACTCTCCTCTTCACGTTTCTTGCGGCGATAAAGCACATAAGCGATCAAGAACGCCAACAACAACACCAAGCCCACAATCATCAGGAAACTGCTGTTTAAAACACGCGACAGGAACGACGGTTCTTCAACCGGTTTGGGCGGCGTTACAGCCGTTCTCGGCGGTTTCGGCGGCGGTGTCACTGCCGGAGGCTGCTGCTCAGGCGGCGGCGTTACTGCCGGAGGTGTCACCGCCGGGGCTTGTTGCACGGGCGGCGTCACGACCGGAGCCGGCTGTGCCGGCGGCGGTGTCACGGGAGCTTCAACGACCGGCGGCACCGGTTGCGGCGCCGGTTGTGCCGGCGGCTGTTGTGCCGCGGGTTGTTGGGAGGGTTGCGCCGGTTGATTGGCGGCGTTGTCTTGCAATTTCTTCAGTTCTTCGGCTTGAATCGCTATTTTTCTTAAGCGATCGTTTTCTTCTTCAAGCTCTCTGATTCTGTTGGCATCCGCAATGCGCTGATCCTCACGGCTGGACATTTCGTTCGGCGAAGTCAACGTCACCGTGCCTTCGCTTCGGGTGGTCGGCGCTTGCGTGGTGGTGGTCACCTTGGTGGGTTCATTGGAGGAATCCGTATCCACCGACTTGGGTTCAACGGAAGCCGCTTTGATGTAGTTGCGCCACTCTTCATTCTGGATGCGCACGGTTTGACGCGCTTCTTGCGCCGTCATCGACTGATACGCGCTTTCATCCGGCAAGCGCAATTCCGCGCCTGAGCGGATCAAATTCATGTTGCCGTGAATGAATGCACCGCGATTGGCTTCGTAAAACGCAACCAAGGCTTGCTGCATCGTCACTTCATTGGGCTTATACGTCGCCACAATGCTGGAAAGAGTCTCTCCTTTTTGGACGCGATGCGAACCGTCTTGCGGCGGTTGCGCCGGTTGTGCCGGTTGTGCCGGTTGTTGTCTTTGCGGCGGGACCGTGGTTGCCGGCGGCTGTTGTGGCTGCGCCTGCGGTTGCGGACCCGGCGTGAAGCCTTCTTCCGGCGGCAATACCGGCGGTTGGGTCGGCGGGGGCGGCGGCGGCGCCTGACCCGGTCTGGGCGGATCTAATAATAATGTGTATTCACGCAACGCCTGCCCCGACGACCACACGACACGGATCAAAAGATCAAGATAGGGTTCGTTGATGGATTGCGTGGTGGAGATGCTCAAAACGGAAGTTCCTTTTGAGCGCGGAGTGACGGTAATGGTGGCGCTTGAGAATGCCCCCAAGTACGTCAAATCCTTCATTTGATATTCTGCGGGCGACGCAATCGTTGCGGTTAAATCGGAAAATTCATCCGGCGTACCCAATAATTCGATTTCTGCTTTCAGGGGATGTCCCAACGTGGATTGGACTTTTAATTGCCCCAACCCCAACGCCCATGCGCCTTGCGCTAAAAACAAACATCCCGCCAATACACTGATTTTAAAAATATTATTTCTTTGCATCACTCAAACCCTTGAAAATTCCGTTTGATTCAAACCACAAGTTTTACTTGCGTCTTCTCGTTGCCTCAGATAAAAAAACGCGGCGCCGTTCGCGCCCGATCCGAAAGCCGACTTTTTTGCCACAATTCGTAATTCTATCAACAAATTGTTTCGATCCAGCGGAAGGACATCATAAAAACTCCGAGAAACCCGCCGCAGGTAACGAAAAAAACACACAACCCGACACATTAAATCAACCGTTCGTCAGTTCACGCCCGCCTGTCAACCCAAAAAGAGCGTCTCAATGTTACAAATCGTCATATGTTTTTGGCGATTTAGCATGTTTTCAGTCGAAAGCAAGGCGATTCACCTATTTGCGGATTTTTATTCTAAAAAGAAACGTTATACATCACGCAAGATTGCCGTGATTCTTCTCACCGGCTCCGCCGCTCCCCATAAAAGCTGATCACCGCAGGTAAACGCGCCTAAATATTGATTGCCCATATTAAGTTTACGTAAACGCCCAACCGGAACGGTTAATGTTCCACTCACTACCGCCGGCGTTAATCCTTGGATGGAGACTTCACGATGATTCGGGATCACCTTGACCCATTCGTTGCCCGACGCGATCACGGCTTCAATCTCAGGGATCGAGACATCGCGTGTCAATTTAATTGTCAAACCCTGCGAATGGCAACGCATGGCTCCGACGCGCACACAAATGCCGTCCACCGGCAACGGCTGATGTTTCCGCCCCAAAATTTTGTTGGTTTCGGCTTGACCTTTCCATTCTTCGCGGCTCTGCCCGTTTTCCAACTCTTTATCGATCCAGGGAATCAGACTACCAGCAAGAGGCGCGCCAAAAAACTCAGTGGGAAACGCGGAGGAATGCAGGGTTTCGGTGACTTTTTTGTCGATTTCCAAAATGGCGGAGGAAGGATTGCGCAAGAGTTCAGCCACCGACCCGTGAACCACGCCCATTTGCGACAAAAGTTCGCGCATGTTTTGCGCACCTGCGCCGGACGCCGATTGATAAGTCATCGACGAAATCCATTCGATCAAACCCTCGCGGAACAATCCGGCAAGCCCCATCATCATCAAACTGACCGTACAGTTCCCGCCGATAAAATCTTTGATCCCGCCATCAATCGCCTGATCAATCACGTCACGATTGACCGGATCCAACACAATCACGGCGTGATCTTTCATCCGCAACGAAGAGGCGGCGTCCACCCAATAACCCGACCAGCCCGACGCGCGCAAAAGCGGATACATTTCCGTGGTGTAATCGCCCCCCTGACAGGTAACGATGATGTCCATGTCCGCCAAGGTGTTCAAATCTTTGGCATCTTTGAGCGCCGGCGCGCCAAGATGCGCCACCTGTGGCGCGGCGCCGCCAATATTAGACGTTGTAAAAAACGTGGCATTGATATTGTCAAAATCCCGTTCCGCGCGCATTCTTTCCATCAACACGGAACCCACCATTCCCCGCCAACCGACAAACCCAACCTTTTTCATAAGCATTCCCCGACTGTTTATTGAAAGACCCAAAATAGTTTTAACCCATCGCGCGAACCACGGCGTCGCCCATGGCTTGGGTGCCGACTTTGGTCATCCCCGCCTGCCAAATGTCGCCCGTGCGTAGATTTTGATCTAAAACGGCAAACACCGCCCGCTCAATCCGGCGCGCCGTCTCTTCATCATGGAAGGTATAGCGAAACATCATCGCTACCGACAAGATCATCGCCAAGGGATTGGCCACCCCTTTTCCGGCAATATCCGGCGCAGAGCCGTGACAGGGCTCATACAACCCTTTGTTTTTTTCGTCGAGAGATGCCGAAGGCAACATGCCGATCGAACCGGTCAGCATCGACGCTTCGTCGGACAAAATATCGCCGAACATATTGCCGGTCACGATCACGTCAAACTGCTTGGGATTTCGGACGAGCTGCATCGCCGCGTTGTCCACCAACATGTGCGTTAAGGAAACATCGGGATACGCACGCGATTCTTCGATCATCACGTCCCGCCACAACTGGGTGGTTTCCAAAACATTCATCTTATCGACCGAGCAAACCTGTCGATTTCGTTTTTGCGCGGCGGTGAACGCCACTTTGGCAATGCGTCGAATTTCGCTTTCCGAATAGATCATCGTGTTCACGCCGACCCGCTCTTTTTTGCCGTTGATGTCGCGCTCGGTAATGCCGCGCGGTTCGCCAAAATACACGTCGCCGGTCAACTCGCGGACAATCAACAAATCCAGCCCGGCAACCAACTCCGTTTTAAGCGTGGAGGATGACGCCAATTGCGGATACACCACCGCGGGACGCAGGTTTGCAAACAAACCCAAATCTTTTCGTATGCCTAAAAGCCCGCGTTCAGGGCGTTTTTCACGCGGCAAAACGTCCCATTTGGGTCCGCCGACCGCCGCCAACAAAACCGCGTCTGCGGCTTGCGCCAAACGACGCGTGGGTTCAGGATAGGGTTGCCCCGTTTGATCGACCGCGATTCCGCCTAAAAGCGCGGGCTCCGTTTCGATCGCCGCCCCTTCTTGGCGCAATACCTCCAAAACTTTCCCGGCTTCCGCCAT
This sequence comes from Burkholderiales bacterium, assembly GCA_031257235.1. GTDB lineage: Bacteria > Pseudomonadota > Gammaproteobacteria > Burkholderiales > Casimicrobiaceae > UBA931. The sequence goes on from JAIRPA010000178.1 coordinate 9,589, forward strand.
GATTTCAGGACCAATCCCGTCCCCCGCAAGCAATACGATTTTTTTCATGAGTTCTCCTTGACCGTTTTATTCAAAACCTCATTTAAGACTATTTCAAACCTTCTCATAGGGCACACCGCGTGGCTTTTCCTGTCATAACCACGGCGATTGAGTAAGATGCCGCGCCTCAAACGCGCGGATTTCGCTTGCATGCGCAAGCGTCAAGCCGATTTCATCCAAACCGTTGATCAGGCAATGTTTGCGATGCGCGGTGATTTCAAACGGGAACGCCACACCGGCGGGCGTGACGACTTTTTGCGCCGGAAGATCAACCGTTAATTGATACCCTTCCGTGGCTGTTGTTTCACGAAACAATTGATCCACCGTTTCCTCGGACAACACGATCGGCAACAGCCCGTTTTTAAAGCAGTTATTAAAAAAGATGTCCGCAAACGAAGGGGCGATGACAACGCGAAACCCGTACCCGTCCAGCGCCCAAGGCGCGTGTTCGCGGGAAGACCCACACCCGAAATTGCGACGCGCCAGCAAAATCGACGCGCCGGCGTAGCGAGGTTGATTCAATACAAAATCCGCGTTAATGGGACGCTGACTGCAATCTTTTCCCGGCTCGCCGTAATCTAAATAGCGCCATTCGTCAAAAAGATTGGGACCAAACCCCGTTCTTTGAATCGACTTTAAAAATTGCTTTGGGATGATCGCGTCCGTATCCACATTAGCGCGATCCAACGGACACACCAAACCTTGATAAATTGTCAATGCTTTCATTTCATTCTCGCCTTACAAAGCCAACCTTCTTACACCGATACAAACTTGCCTGCGATGGCTGCCGCCGCCGCCATGGCCGGACTGACCAAATGCGTTCTGCCCCCCTGCCCTTGCCGTCCTTCAAAGTTTCGATTCGACGTAGAGGCGCAACGCTCGCCGGGGTTTAATCGGTCTGCGTTCATGCCCAGACACATGGAACATCCGGGTTCGCGCCACAAAAAGCCCGCCTCCGTAAAGATTTTGTCCAAGCCTTCTTTTTCGGCTTGGGCTTTGACCCACCCTGATCCGGGCACCACCAACACGCGATTCACGTTTGCCGCTTTCTTTTTGCCGCGCGCCACAGCGGCGGCCGCGCGTAAATCTTCGATCCTGCCGTTGGTGCATGAGCCAATGAACACCACATCCACGGGAATGGCGGTCATCGCCGTGCCGGGAGGTAAACCCATATATTTAAGAGCGCGTTCGATGTTTTCGCGTTTGACGGGGTCGGACTCTTTTTGGGGATCGGGCACGACGCCGTTGATGTCCGTCACCATTTCAGGCGACGTTCCCCACGTGACTTGCGGCAAAATCGCCGAGGCATTGACGGTGACTTCCGCGTCAAACACGGCATCAGGATCAGTCACCAAGGTTTTCCAATAAGAAACCGCGCGATCCCACTCTTTGCCTTTGGGCGCGAATGTCCGATCTTTTAAATAGGCAAGGGTGGACTCATCCACCGCCACCAAGCCCGACCGCGCGCCGGCTTCGATGGCCATGTTACAAAGCGTCATCCGACCTTCTATCGACAACGCGCGAACCGCCTCGCCCGCAAATTCAATCGCGTATCCGGTGCCGCCGGCCGTGCCGATTTGACCAATCAACGCCAACGCCAAATCTTTGGCAAAAACCCCTTTTCTGACGCTTCCCGAAAAAGTCACGCGCATGGTTTTGGATTTTTTGGCCATCAAACACTGCGTTGCCATCACATGCTCCACTTCGGAAGTGCCGATGCCGTGCGCCAAACAAGCCAACGCGCCGTGCGTGGAGGTGTGGGAATCGCCGCACACAACCGTCATTCCGGGTAAGGTGGCGCCGTGTTCGGGACCAACCACATGGACAATCCCCTGCCTTTTATCCGTAAAAGGAAAATACGAAAGCGCGCCGAATGCGCGGATGTTTTTGTCCAACGTTTCGATTTGCGTGCGGGACACGGGATCGGTGACACCGGCCAAACCGGCTTCCCAATTTTCGGTGGGTGTGTTGTGATCGGCAGTCGCGACAATTGAATTTGCGCGCCACAAAGAACGACTTGCCAAACGTAAGCCTTCAAACGCCTGCGGGCTGGTGACTTCGTGTACCAAATGACGGTCGATGTACAAAAGCGTGGTGCCGTCCTCCTGCTCTCTGACGACGTGGGCTTGCCATAATTTATCGTATAAGGTCTGTGCTGCCATAGATGAGTTCGTGAGTAAGTTTTTTAAACGTGAATTTGGGAGCTTACGCCAACTTACGCAACGAATCAAATTGATAAGCGTGTTGGGAGGATTGCAAAAACTTCGCGCCCACACGCAAAAAAGACAAGGATCAAATTGAGTTCGGCAAAAAGCATTTCAGGGATCAGATGTCAGGAATCAGGAATCCACGCCGCCGTTCCCGCAAAAAATCGTCGGGGTCCCCCCGCGATTTTTGGGTAATGATTACAGCCCAAAAGTAGGGGTTTACTTTTGGGCGAACCCATCAAAACAGCACGTCTTCCATGGAATAGATGCCCGGTTTGTTTTCGGCGCGGCGTTGGGCGACAAACGCCGCCGCCAAAAGCGCGCCCGCGCCGAAATTTTTGCGCGAAGAGGCGCGATGAGAAAGCTCGATTCTTTCACCCTCCCCGCAAAACATCACGGTGTGATCCCCGACCACGTCGCCGCCGCGCAAGGTGGCAAACCCGATCGTGCCGGCAGGGCGTTCGCCGATAATCCCTTCGCGCGTAAAAACGGCTTTTTCTTTGAGCGCAACCCCCACGCCTTTGGCGGCGGCTTCGCCCAATAAAAGGGAAGTCCCGGAAGGCGCGTCCACCTTGTGCTTGTGGTGCATCTCGACAATTTCAATGTCGTAACCGCGCAATTTTTGCGCCGCCGTTTCGATCAACTGTTTTAAAACGGTGACGCCCACACTCATGTTGGACGCCCAGACAATCGGGATTTTTTTGCCGAACGCCGACAACGCGCGTTTTTCTTCGTCTTTAAACCCTGTGGTGCCGATCACCATCGCGCAACCGACCTCCCCGCAGACTTTTGCATGCGCCAGCGTGCCGGCAGGGCGCGTGAAGTCGATGAAGACATCCGACGCGCGCACCGCTTTTTCGATGTCGTCAGACACCGTGACACCGGTTGTTTTGCCGAGGAAAGCCCCCGCCTCTCGCCCGATGGAGGGATTACCCTTTTGTTCCAAAGCCGCCGTCAAAAGCATGGTGGGCGAAGCCGTCACCATGTCGATTAAGGTCTGCCCCATTCTTCCGGACGCTCCGGCAATCGCCACGCGCACCCTTGGATTATCCGCCGCCATTATTCGTCTCCCGAAAAAAGATCAAAAAGCCATGCAAAAAAACCTCTATCGTTGGCAGAAGGATCGTTGGGCAGGGCGCGCGCCGCGGCAATTCGGTTCAATTCGACTTCGGAGACCGGCATTTTGTCCCCCTCCCATTTACTCAAAAGGTCTTTTTCAAAGAAAACGACAAACTTGCGGCTTTCGATTTCCCTGCCGTTTTTGGTGTAGGAATAGATGTAATCCCAGCGATCGGGATGAAAAGCATCATCCAAAAGCGGGGTGCCCAAAATGGCGCGAACCTGTTGGCGGGTCTGCCCCTCTTTTAAGCGGTTGATCATATCTTCGGTGAGAAAATTACCCTGATTGATGTCAGGTTTATACGCGCCAAACTGTTGGATATTCGGAAGATAGGTGCTCACGGCAGAGCATCCCGAAACCGCCAGAACCCATGCCGCCACCCAAAAAACCGTGATTTTTCGCGCGGGAGATAAAAATTTAATTCGTTGCATGATAGGAAATCGAGTTAAGAGTCGCTATTATAGGCAAATTCCGCAACCCTTTGAACGAACCTTTGAACGAACACGGGACAACGATGACACTTACACCTCAAAATCTCCAAAGCAAGGGCTTAAAAGCGACCTTGCCTCGCTTGAAAATCATCCGTATTTTTGAAACGGCGCAAGAGAGGCATTTGTCTGCGGAAGATATTTACCGTGTTCTGGCGGCAGAAAATTCCGACATCGGGTTGGCGACGGTTTATCGCGCGTTGACCCAATTTTCGCAGACGGGATTACTGTTGCGGCATCATTTTGAAGGGGACAAAGCCGTGTACGAATTGAATCGCGGGCATCATCACGATCACATCGTTTGCGTTCATTGCGGGCGCATCGCGGAATTTTTTGACCCTGAAATCGAAAAGCGTCAAAGCCACATCGCCGAGCGTGAAGGTTTTACGATTGTCGATCACGCTTTAACGCTCTACGGATGTTGCTTAACCGGCGATTGCGTCAAAGAGCGCGCGAGTGAATCGGAAAAAACGAGCGAAGGATAGATCAGGGGGTCATGATGGTTGATGTCGAACAAACGTTTCAAACAGGGCTTATTCATCTTGAGCACGGCCAATACGATAAAGCCATCAAGTGCTTTTTTCTGGTCACTCGCGCCAACCCAACGTGCGCCGAGGCGCATTGCAATATGGGGTTTTGTTATTCTCAAAAAGGAGAATACGAGCTTGCCATTGCCAACTTTAACACCGCCATTCAACTTTGCCCGAACGATGCCACCACGTATTACAACCGCGGCAATTGTTATTTTGATCAAGACGATACCAACAACGCCATTCTGGACTTCACTCAAGTGATCAATTTAGAGCCGAATTTCTTAGACGCTTATTTAAACCGCGCTCTTATTTACATCGGAAAGAACGATTTTGAGCGCGCGTTCATCGACTTGAACCAAGCCATTTCCATTGACAACGAATGCGCGGACGCTTTTTATCATCGCGGATTGCTTTATTTAAAAATCGGAGACAAAAACCGCGCGCGTGAGGATATTTTGAAAGCCTATCAACTTGATCCTGAAATTGTCTCCGAACATATTGAAGACATGTTGCGCGAAGAATAAAAAGGGGGAAACACCCTTTTTCGGAACAAGCGGTTGGCTTTACTGCGCAAAGGTAATATCCGCCACGACAATTTCAGAACGGCTGGGGGAGCGAATCGGCGGACCCCACGTGCCCAAGCCGCAGGTCACGATACTGGTATAGTTGCCCCGATGCCAAACGCCCCACGGGTTTTGATATAAAAACGCGACGATTAAATTGATCGGGAAAAATTGCCCGTCGTGCGTGTGCCCGGAAAATTCAATATCCACCCCCAAACGCGCGGAAGTCTCTAACTCCACCGGTTGATGCGATACTACAAAAATAGGCTTTGACGGATCCGCTTGTTCCATCAACGTTGCCAGCGACGCGCGCGGCTCTTGCGCGGACGAATGAACAAACCGCGCGGCGCGAGGTGTCCCGCGAATTCTGTCGTCCCGACCGATGAGCGTGATGCCCAGCGTCGGCAGCGTGTAGGCTTGATCGCGCAAGACACGCATTCCGGCTTTTTCATACAACTTCACCGCCTGATCGGGCGATTCGCCAAAGTATTCGTGATTCCCCAGAATGGCAAAAACCCCGTAACGGGTTTTTAATTGCGCAAAAACATCGACAAAAGGCTCAAACGGAGCCACCGACCTATCCACAATATCTCCGGCAATCACCACCAAATCAGGATTTAAGGCATTGATTTTGTCAATGATGGATTGATGATAAGCCACGGAGGAATACCCCGCAATGTGCGTGTCCGAGATATGAACCACACGCAATGTTTTCTGCTCTCCGCCAATGGGTTTAGGGACGGCAACGGAATAATAAACCGCTTGAGGCGCGTGCGCCCAATAGAGTGAAAGACCAAAATGAATCGCGATCGCAACCAACACCATCACGCCCGGATAATGCGGTTTTTGTTTGAAAAAACGGGATACCGGTTTTAATGGCGGGAGCAGAAAGATAAGAGTTCCCGCCATATCCAAAACAAACGTTGTCGTGAACGCCACGATGATGAACGCCAAGAGTAATGAACCCATATAGGCAACATCCGGTGAAATGCCCAAGCCGGCGTTGACATAAAAGGCAATGAAGGGCGCCATTAAAGAAAAAACCGGAAAAAACACGATCACGACAAAAAAGATTATTCCGTAGATCACGCGATGTTTAAGCCACCCCGGAAAAAAAGCACAAAAGGCTTTGTAAAATCGAACGCCTAAGTAGGTCGCCACCGCCAAAAGCGCGGAAAGAACCAAGATAAAAAATAAACTCATGTCGGCTCCGAGTTAGCTCTTGTCCGGTCTGACTTCTTTGACGGCAGTCACCAACGTGGCAATCGCGGCTTTACGCGGGAAAGATTTTCTATAAGCAAGAGCAATTCTGCGGTGCGGCACGGGCGCTTCAAACGGCACGGCAACCACTAAATCATTTTTATACTTTGGGGTCAGCGCGTCACGCGGCAAAACGGAAATGCCCAAGCCGGAGGCAACCATATTACGCACGGTCTCCAATGAATTGGTATGCGCGATGCGGGCATCGGCATTTAATTCAGGGCATGTATCTAAAATTTGGTCTCGAAAACAATGTCCCACATTCAATAAAATCGGGCGATCGTCGGC
>JAIRPA010000032.1 GCA_031257235.1 Burkholderiales bacterium
CGTAACGGTTTATGTGCGTTATACTTAAACCCTTTCGTAAATATTGATGCTATATGTCAGTCACCATTGCCGTTGATGCTATGGGAGGCGATGGGGGATTGTCCGTCACCGTTCCTGCCGTTTTGAGTTTTTTGACATCACAACCCGAAGCGTCGGTTATTTTGGTCGGGCAAACCGAACCGATGACCGCCGCGCTCAAAGCCGCACGCTCCGAAAATCATCCTCGTATCCGATTATGTGAAGCCGCCGAAATCGTCACCATGGACGACAAGCCGGCGGATGCGTTGCGCCGCAAGAAAAAATCCTCGATGCGTGTTGCCATTGATTTGATTCAATCGGGCGAAGCGCAGGCGTGTGTGTCGGCGGGGAACACCGGGGCTTTGATGATGATCGCCAAGTTCGTGTTAAAGACGCTCCCCGGCATTGACCGTCCCGCCATTGCCACACAATTGCCGAACCCCAAAGGCGCGTCCACCGTGTTGGATTTGGGCGCCAACGTGAATTGCACGGCCGATCAGTTGCTCCAATTTGCCATCATGGGCAGTGCGTTGGAGGCGGTGATTTCCGAGCGAGAAAATCCTTCCGTCGGCTTATTGAATATCGGCGAAGAAGAAATTAAAGGAAACGAAGTGGTCAAAGAAGCCGCCGAATTATTACGCAATTCGGGGTTAAATTTTTACGGCAATATTGAGGGCGACGATATTTTTGAAGGCACGACCGATGTGGTGGTGTGTGACGGCTTTGTCGGAAATGTTGCGTTAAAAACCTGCGAAGGGGTGGCGCGGATGTTTGCGGGTTATCTCAAAGCGGAATACACGCGCACGCTTTGGAATAAGATAGCCGCCTTTCTTTCTTATCCGGTGTTGTCACAGTTTAAAAAACGGTTGGACCCGCGTCGTTATAATGGCGCCACTTTAATCGGATTACGCGGGGTGGTGGTGAAAAGTCACGGGTCGGCAGACCGCTTGTCGTATGGGTTCGCGCTGGAACGCGCTTACCGCGAAGTGGCGCACGGCATGTTAGAACGGATCGCGCGTCACATCGAAAACGTCTCCCCAACCGTTCCGGTCCAAACGCTTGAACACGAAACAGGTGAGGAATGATCTACAGTCGAATCATCGCCACGGGTGGCTATTTACCGGACAAAATTTTAACCAACGACGATTTGTCCAAACTCGTTGACACCAACGATGAATGGATCGTCACGCGCACCGGCATTCATCAAAGGCACATCGCAAGCGACGATCAAGCCACGTCCGATTTGGCGGTTGCCGCCGCCCGGCAAGCCTTTGAAAGCGGCGATATTGATCCTCAATCCATTGATTTAATCATTGTGGCGTCCACCACGCCGGACATGGTGTTTCCTTCAACCGCCTGTATTGTTCAGGAAAAGCTGGGCATTACCAACGAGTGCGCGGCGTTTGATGTTCAAGCCGTGTGTTCGGGGTTCATCTATGCGTTGGCGACGGCAGACTCCATGATTAAAAACGGGATAGCCCGACGCGCGCTGGTCATCGGCGCGGAAGTCATGTCTCGTATTGTCAATTGGCAGGATCGTTCCACCTGCATTCTTTTTGGCGACGGCGCCGGCGCGATTGTTCTGGAGGCAAGTCCAACGGCAGGGATTTTATCGTCGCGTCTGCGCGCCAAAGGTCAGTATCGGCATGTGTTGTCGGCGCCGGCGCAGATTCGCCACAATGCCGTGGCGGGTTGCGGGTTCATTTCGATGGAAGGCAGCACGGTGTTTCGTTTTGCGGTGCGCGTGATGGCAGAAGCCGTTCTTGAAGCGTTGGAAGCCAACGGGCTTAAAACCCAAGACATTGATTGGTTGGTGCCGCATCAGGCCAATTATCGGATTATGGATGCCACCGCAAAAAAATTGGAAGTCCCGGACGCCAAAGTCATCAACACGGTGGGCGGTCAGGCGAATACTTCGGCGGCCTCGATCCCTTTGGCGATACGCGAAGGCGCGACAAGCGGACGATTTAAAAAAGGGCAGCTGATTGCGTTGACGGCGGTCGGCGGCGGGTTGGCATGGGGCGCCACGTTGTTGCGTTGGTAATATCAAAGAATCGGAGCGATACATGAAACTTGCTTTTGTTTTCCCGGGTCAAGGGTCTCAATCCATCGGAATGATGAACGGTTTTTCGGCGCACCCGATGGTGCGCCGCGCGTTTGATGAGGCGTCAGAAGCCTTAGGTGAAGACCTCTGGACAATGGCCGCCGAATCTACCCCCGAAGTGATCTCATTGACCACCAACACGCAGCCTTTAATGTTGACGGCGGACGTTGCCGTGTGGCGCGCGTGGCGCGAAACCTCCTCATGTCTTCCCGAGATTGTCGCGGGGCACAGCTTGGGGGAATACGCGGCGTTGGTGGCGGCAGAATCTTTAACGCTTGCCGACGCCGTGACTCTTGTGCGGTTTCGCGCGGATGCCATGCAACGCGCCGTTCCCGAAGGCATGGGTGCGATGGCGGCCATCTTGGGCTTGTCGGATGAGGCGGTGATTTCGCTGTGTCAATCGCGTTCAACCGAGCAAAGCCGGGTTGAGGCGGTCAACTTTAACGGACCCGGACAAGTCGTGATCGCGGGGCACAAAACGGCGGTTGAAGCATTGACGGTTGCCGCCAAAGAAGCAGGCGCAAAACGCGCGGTGATCTTGCCGGTGTCGGCGCCGTTTCACAGCACGCTATTAGCGCCGGCGGTCGATCAATTGCGCGAACGTTTAAAGTCTGTGGCGATTGCGCCGCCCAAAATTGCCCTGATTCATAATGTGGACGTGTCCGAGCACCAAGAGCCGGACGCCATTCGTGAAGCCTTGGCCACGCAGGCGGCAAAACCGGTGCGCTGGACGGAGACGCTCAAAGCCTTAACGGGCAGAGGGGTCACGCACATTGTTGAGTGCGGTCCGGGCAAAGTATTGGCGGCACTCAATAAACGCGGGGCAGAGGGGGCGCAATCGTTCGCGCTGACCGACAGTGCCGCCATTGACGCCACGCATCAAACGCTTTTGGGCGCGCAGTAAACCTTAAAGAGGCCTTTGCACCATTGGGTGGGTTTAATGATTTTTTGTTTTGAAGGAAGGCAATAATGACGACTTCGTGTTTACAGGGACAACGAGCATTGATTACCGGAGCGACACGAGGCATCGGTCGCGCCATTTTGATGACCCTTGCGCAATCCGGCGCGTTTGTGGTCGGCACGGCAACGACGGATGAAGGGGCTGCCACCATTACCGACGCCTTAAAAGAAGCGGGTTTGTCCGGCGTCGGCATGAAGCTCGATGTCAAAGATGAGGCGGCGGTCGCGGCGGTGTTGTCCGGGTTTGAGGAAATCGCGGGCGGCGCGCCTTCGATTCTCGTCAATAACGCAGGCATCACGCGCGATAATTTACTGATGCGGATGAAAGACGAAGAAATCGACGCGGTGTTGGAGACCAATTTAAAATCGGTGTTTCGTCTGTCGCGCGCGGTGTTGCGCGGGATGATGAAAGCGCGGTTCGGGCGGATCATCCAAATCGGTTCGGTGGTGGGGTCTATGGGGAATGCCGGTCAAACCAATTATGCGGCAACCAAAGCGGCATTGTTGGGGTTTTCCAAGTCGCTCGCGCAGGAAATCGGGTCGCGCGGGATTACGGTCAACTGCGTGGCGCCCGGCTTTATCGACACCGACATGACTCGCGCGCTTCCCGAAGCGCAAAAAGAAGCCTTGTTGTCGCGCATTCCCGTGGCACGGCTGGGCGACGCGGCGGACATTGCGCATGCGGTCGCGTTTCTGGCAGACCCGAAAGCGGGTTATATTACGGGGACCGTGTTGCATGTGAACGGTGGGTTGTACATGGATTGATATTTTTCGCGTGTCATCATGGGCGAAAAATAAGAAGGATTTGCGTGGTTTTTGAGTAAATGACGCAAAGCCGCCGCATCAGCGGCGGGTATCGTGAAACCGGAAAAGGTCTGGTAGAATTTGTTTTTTCACTCCCTTAAGGATTTTTTGAATGAGCAACGTCAAACAACGTGTTATTGAAGTCGTTTCCAAACAACTGGATGTCAAGGCGGAAGAAGTTAAAGATGAATCGTCGTTCGCCGAAGATTTAGGTGCGGATTCGCTTGCCATTGTCGAATTGGTGATGGCACTTGAAGAAGAATTTGAAACTGAAATTCCCGATGAAGACGCCGAAAAAATCACCACGGTGAAACAGGCGGTCGAATACATCGAGTCGCATCTGAAAGCCTGATTGTCGTGCTTTGGTCAAAGCGCGACTTTTTATCGTGTCGCGCTTTGCGGCATCCCTTCATCAAGCCGCTTTTATTTAAGCGTTTTACGCTCTAAAAAGGGCGGCTTTTTTCTACGCAGAGAAAGAAATGTCGTATCGTCGTGTAGTTGTAACCGGATTGGGCATCGTTTCGCCCGTAGGCAACGATTTAACGTCGGCTTGGTCTGCGATTCTCGCAGGAAAATCCGGCATTGCCCCCATTACGCGCTTTGACGCGCAGTCGTTTCCGGCAAGAATCGCCGGAGAAGTCAAAAATTTTGATGTTGAGCCTTATCTGCCGCTCAAAGAAGCGCGTCGTTATGGAACGTTTGTTCATTACGCGCTGGCGTCTGCGGTTGAGGCGGTGCGTGATGCCGGGCTCACCGAGGTTGAGATCGACAAAGATCGCGCCGGGGTGTGTATCGGCTCCGGCATCGGCGGCTTGCCCTACATTGAGAACACGGTCGCCACTTTTTTAAATGGCGGCGTGCGCAAAATTACTCCGTTTTTTGTGCCGGGGTCCATCATCAACATGACCGCCGGGCTGGTCTCGATTCACTTTGGTTATAAAGGTCCTAACTTATCGACGGTCACGGCCTGTTCGTCGGCAAACCACAGCATTGGCGAAGCGTCTCGGATCATCGCTTTCGGTGACGCGGACGTGATGATTGCCGGCGGCGCGGAATCCACGGTCAGTGAATTGGGCGTGGGTGGGTTTTGCGCGGTTCGCGCGCTCTCCACGCGCAACGACGACCCGGAGGGCGCCAGCCGTCCGTGGGACAAGGGGCGTGACGGATTCGTGTTGGGCGAGGGGGCGGGGGTGTTGATTCTCGAAGAATTGGAACACGCCAAAGCCCGCGGCGCGCGGATTTACTGCGAATTGGTCGGCTACGGCATGAGTGCCGACGCTTATCACATCACCGCTCCGCCTGAAAACGGTGACGGCGCCAAAAGAAGCATGTTGGCGGCCATCAAAAACGCGAAGTTGGGTTTAGATGACATTGACTACATCAACGCGCACGGCACGTCCACGCCCTTAGGCGATTTTGCCGAATGCACCGCACTTAAAGTCGCGTTTGGCGAACACGCAAAAAAACTTGCCATCAGCTCCACCAAGTCCATGACGGGGCATTTGCTGGGGGCGGCGGGTGGCATTGAGGCAGTTTTTTCGATTCTCGCGTTGCGCGATCAAATCGCGCCGCCGACCATCAACCTGACCGACCCTGATCCACATTGCGATTTAGATTTTGTCCCCAACAAGGCGCGCAAGATGAAAATACGGGCAGTGATGTCAAATTCGTTCGGTTTTGGGGGGACGAACGCGACGTTGATTTTTAAAACGCTTACTTAACTTCAAATTCTACACATCAACTTATGGCTCTCATTGTTCAAAAATACGGCGGCAGTTCGGTCGGCACGATCGACCGAATTAAAAACGTTGCCCGTCGGGTGGCTCATCATTACAAACAGGGGAATCAGGTCGTGGTCGTGGTTTCGGCCATGCAGGGCGAAACCAACAGACTTTTGGGGCTTGCCAAAGAGCTCACCTCCACTCCCGATCCTCGTGAATTAGATGTCATCGCTTCCACCGGAGAGCAGGTCACCATCGGGCTTTTGAGCATCGCGCTTCAAACGATGGGGTTTCGCGCAAAAAGTTATACCGGCGGGCAGGTGCGGGTGCTGACGGACAGCGCGTTTACCAAGTCGCGCATTTTAGAGATTGACTGTGATCGCATTCTGACCGACTTAAATCAAGGCTCCATCGTGGTGGTTGCCGGTTTTCAAGGCGTGGATGGTGGCGGCAACATCACCACCTTAGGGCGGGGCGGGTCGGATACGTCCGCGGTGGCTTTGGCGGCAGCGCTCAAAGCCGACGAATGTCAAATTTATACCGATGTGGACGGGGTCTATACCACGGATCCGCGCATTGTTCCCGACGCGCGTCGCTTAGATACCGTGACTTTTGAAGAAATGCTTGAAATGGCGAGCTTAGGCTCTAAAGTGCTGCAAATTCGTTCGGTTGAATTTGCCGGTAAATACAAAGTCAAACTTCGGGTCCTTTCGTCGCTCGATGATCCCGAATCCAACGAACCCGGAACACTTATCACGTTTGAGGAAAATACGAATATGGAACAAGCCATTATCTCCGGCATTGCGTTTACGCGCGACGAAGCGCAAATTTCCCTGATGGACATTGAAGACCGTCCCGGGATTGCCTACGCGCTTTTGGGTCCTGTTGCCGAAGCGAATATTGATGTGGACATGATTGTCCAAAACGTCAGCGAGTCGGGAAAAACGCATTTATCGTTTACGGTGAACGACACCGAGTATGAAAAAGCGATTGCCGTGTTAAAGCGCGAGCGTGACGCCGGTCGGTTTACCGCGCGCGACATCAAAGGCACAAAAAACGTGTGCAAGGTCTCGGTTGTCGGGATTGGAATGCGCTCCCACGCGGGGGTTGCCTCCAAGATGTTTTCCGCGCTAGCCAAAGAGAATATCAACATTCAGGTAATTACCACCTCGGAAATCAAAATTTCCGTCTTGATCGAAGAAAAATATCTGGAACTTGCGGTGCGCGTATTGCACAAAGCCTTTGAACTGGATAAAGCCCCGTAAAGGGGTTGGGTAAAAAAAGGGGGTGGCTTTTTTGCCCATCCTCTGACTGCCGAGACCTGTGTCCGGCATCGCGGGCACTTTACGGAGTTGGGCGCGGCAGTTACAATGGCGGACTTTACGGAGACGTGGCCGAGTGGTCGAAGGCACTCCCCTGCTAAGGGAGCATACGGACAAAAACTGTATCAAGGGTTCAAATCCCTTCGTCTCCGCCAATCAGATGCCAGGGATCAGGCATCAGGAATCAGATGAGGGGACGCCCCCTCGGCGTCCCGCACAAAAGTGCTTCGCGCGTCCTGTGTTAAACGATAAACGCCACAATCTCACTTGCTTCGTCATTGCGGCGACCGAAGGAAGTGACCCGCAATCCGGTTTTAAAGATTTTGCAAAAAGTAAAACCCTTCACAAGGGGTGAATTGTGTTAGCACGAAAAGCGCAAACCCCCGTCAGGCTAAAGCCTGCCACCCCCTTTTGTGGAACGCCCAAAAGTGAAAACCTACTTTTGGGCGGTGTGAATATCCAAAAAATCACGGGACAACCTTTGGTTGGGGCGGAACTTACTTTGCGAAGCAAAGTTAGTGGAGACCAAAACCCCGACGATTTTTTGTATAAACGGCGGATGATGCAAACCCCCGACTGCTTCGCAGTCACCCCCTTTTTTATCAAGGGGGGCTTTTTTATTCGGCAAAAAGTGATAGAGGCTGCGTGTGGATTCTGCGACTTCGCCTGCAAAAGCAGGCTTCGCGCAGAATGACGAGTTAAAGGTAGCTTCTCCGTACAACTCGATACACCACATTTGCGACGGTGTTTCTGACCTCTGATTCCTGACCCCTGATTCCTGAACCCTGATTCCTGAACCCCGAAATCATGACCGCGGCATGTTCATTGCTTATGCAGGCTTAATAAGTAAAGCAGGTGTCTCAAAAGCATAAAGGTTGTGACGGTTTTTCGGATTCTTATGTAGTCTATTTATGACTGTGCGCCAAAAAACTGTTATTCTTTGTGTCGCGTGTTACGCCGTTGACAGTGATACCGATCACTGAACGGTTGAGTTTTTACATCCCCCACCGGATTTTTGCATGAGCGGGTTTTAGGCTTTGCCGACTTTGCTTTGCAAAGGTTCTTGTTGTCGTTTTTACAATTATGGTGAACCCTGTTTCTTGGGCGTTCGCTTTTCAATCATCGGTAAGGTTGTTGTTTCAACAAAGGGGGGCAACATGTTTCACACCATTCAAATCTGCGGGAACCATTCTTTCCGAACCGCCACGATAGAAAAATCGCAAACACTTTCTTGGGTATCTGCCGACACACGCGCCGAAGCCGTGCTCCAAAACGCGGATGCTGTCGGAAAGCACCGACACTCTTTGCTGTTTTTACTGGTTGCCTCCGCTTTTGCGGCGTCATCTTTAACGCATCCTATCCCTTCCGCCATTGCCGCACCGGTTCCGGTGGATGCCGCAAACAGATATACCGCGAGCGGCGCAGGACCTTGGGACGATATTGCCAACACATCGACGATTAAAAGTATTGAAGCGAAAAACGGCGCACAAATCACCGTGACCAACGGTCCCACCGTGATCAACAATTCGCCGACGGCAACGGACACGGTCGGGCTAACTGTATCGGGCGCAGGTTCACAGATTACCATTCTGGGGAACTTGACGATGAAAGGGGATAACGCCAACGTTTTTAGCGGCGCGAACGGCTACAGCGTGACTTACGTGCAAAGCGGCGGCAAATTGGTGCTTGCCGGGGAGACCAATACGTTTACCGCAAGCACGGCAAAATACTCAAACAGTAAGGCGGTGTTCACGCTCGCCGGCGGTGTCGATAATCAAGTGCGGATTACGGGCGACAAAACCACGGTGACGGTTGCCGAATCTATGGTGATCAACACGGGAGGAAGCGCGGGAGGCATCAGCAATACATTCATCGCGTCCAACGGCAAAGAGGGGGATCAATCTTCGCTTTTTAAAGCCATCTCCAGCAGTAATCGCTATATGGTGCGCGCCTCTCCGAACGATTTGATTCAATTCGACCGTGTCGAGTTTGATCAGTCTTCCGCCAGTAATGCGGGGCGGATTTTTTTAGCCAACGGCGTGAATGCGCGAATTATCTTTTTGGCGGGGGATTTTAATACCCATGAGGGCGCCAATCGTGTCGGCGCGACCGCGTTGGAAACGAATAATTATGGACAAATTGAAGTGATCGGTTACGACGGCGGCGCGTTGAATATCCGCACCGGCGGCAATAACGAGCCGGGGATTTTTGCGGGGGCGGGCGGCAAAGTCGAAATCAACACCAGCCAAAGCGCAGACTTTAAAACAACGATTACCACCGTCACCGGAACCGCAAAAGGGCATCAGCACGGGCTGGTTGTCGGCACCCTGCCTTCGTTGTCCGGCACAGAGCGGTATTCGGGCTCTAAGAACGCCAATTCCGAAGCGAAGGTTTATGGCGCGATTGACGTGACCGTCAACTCGCCCACCTCTTACGCGCTTTCCTTAAACGGCGACGGCGCGACGTTAAATCTTATGGCGTTGTCTGACGCAAGAAGCGCGATCAAAGCGAAAACCACCGCGATTAGTTTTAAAGCGGCCAACGGATATAACGTTGATTCAAGCGGAAACGCGGTGACGGGCGGGCAGATCGCACATTTAGAAAACGTCGATATTACGAACGAAGGCATCCAAACCGCGGCGGACGCGCAAGGCAGTTACACCGGCAACCTGATACAAGTCGGTTCGCACGGTCGGGACATCACCGCCGACATGCAGGCAGGCAATAACGCCATGGGAACCAATTACGTCGGTGTGGAAACCTCAGCGGATGCCGTTAAAAACGCAACCTTGGATTTGGTCAACAGCACGGCAACGGGGTACGATGACCCAAGCGACGCCGCCAAAAACAAAGACATCATTCACGTGACTTACGGGGGCGCGGGATCGTCGATTACCGAGACCATCGCAAGCGACCTCACCGTGAACGCCTCTCACAACACCGAATTAAACGGGTCCATGTTTGTCGATTTGACGGAAGATTCTTCGGGAGCGGTCAGCCGATTAAATTTAAATTTATTCGACAACACCGTCTGGAACATCACGCGCGATTCGGCAAACCAAAACGATTGGTCAGCCAACGGCGTCTCCGGAACCGTTTCCGGCAATTTTGTGTCTGACTTGTCGGTGGAGAACGCCAAGATTGTTTTTTCGGCGCCCTCAGACGATCAAGACTTTAAAAAACTCTACATTAACGGTAATTACGTCGGCGACACGGCGGAAATTCATCTCAACACGAAGTTGGAGGACGACGCTTCGCTCACCGATCAAATACTGGTTTCGGGCGACACCTCCGGGACAACCCAACTTTTCGTGACCAACTTTAACGGGGCGGGCGCGCAAACAACGTATGGGATTCCGGTGGTATTGGTGGAAGGAAGCTCAACGGCCGACAGTTTTTCCTTAGGCAACGCCGTGACGGCGGGCGCCTACGAATACGTGTTGCGTCAAGGTGGCGAGAATGCGTCAAGCGCGGTGAGCTGGTATCTCACCAGTCGTTACGATTGTGCGTTGGACGGTTCCTGCCCGTTGCCGCCGGAGCCGCCTGTGGAGCCTCCGGTCGAGCCACCCGTCGAGCCGCCCGTCGAGCCGCCCGTCGAGCCGCCGGTTGAACCTCCGGTGGAACCTCCCGTAGAACCGCCGATTGATCCTCCGATAGACCCGTCGGTGACCCCTCCAGGCGCCGGCGGCGACATCACGCCGCCCGATCAACCCGGAAAGCCGATTTATCGACCCGGCGTGGCTAACTATGTCGCCGCTCAAACGGCCAATCTGGAATTGGGGTTTGCGCAATTGTCCACGCTTCACCAACGGGTTGGTGAACATCGCACCCTTCCCATGGAAGACCGGCAAACGTGGGCGCGCGGGTATTATTTTCGCGTCAAAGAAGACGGTAAACGGCAGTTTGGCTATCAAGAAAACCTTCGCGGTCTTCAGATAGGTCAAGAGCTGGTCACGCATGTCGGGGATGAAGGCGGACAAAGTCGCGCCGCCGTGGCGCTGGATTATGCCGACGCGGACGCGCAATTCAATGACAGAAGCCGCCCTTTAATCGGGTTAAACCGCGACACGGGCAGCGTCAACACCAAGAGCGTGGCGTTTTCGGGCTACTTTACCCATACAACGGAAAAAGGAGCTTACGTCGATTTGGTCGGGCAAGTCGCCGGGCTTAGCAATCGCTTCATCACCAAAAACTCCGACGACACGATCGACCACGCAAAACAAAAGGGTTGGCGTTGGGCGTTGTCTGTTGAAGGCGGCGTTCCGCTCTTAAGAAAAGAACGGGAAGACGGCGGAAAATGGTTGCTTGAAGGGCAATCCCAGCTCGCCTATCTATGGACGAGTTATCAATCGTTTGCCGACAAGGTGTCCCGCATTGACGGCTATCACGCCGATGCGTTGCGCGGTCGCTTAGGATTGCGCTTGGCAAGAACGTTTGTGCCCGACACGGAAAATACGTGGCAGGTGTACGGGGTTTTAAACGTTTATCACGATTTCTTACATCCCGATTCGGTGCCGATCGGTGCGGATCAAGCGGGGTCTTCCACCACGTATGTCTCTGAGCGATTCGGCAGTACGTGGGGAGAAGTCGGCATCGGCGCGCAAGGATGGATTTCAAAATCAACGTCTCTTTTTGCCAACGCGCGGATCCAGCAAAACTTTGCCGACAACAAACGAAAAGGCGGAACCTTGGATATCGGGATTCGGCATTCGTTTTGAGGCATTCGCCAAAAAGTCCTACTTTTTGGCGGTGTAGGCTAGCAAAAAAGGACAGGCAAAGCCTGATCCTTTTTTGTAGGAACGGCGATAAAACCGGATTGGGTTTCAGGTATCAGAGGTCAGGTATCAGAAATCGTCATTTAAGCGCGCAGTTTGCTTTAGCAAACGAAGTCGCAGAATCCACACGTCGCCAAAGGCGGCGGACGCGCAAAGCGCGTCGTCATTGCGGACTTGATCCGCAATCCGTTTTTTCCGCCTTTCCTACAAAAAACCATCAGGGTTCCCCTGTGGTTTTTTGGAAATACCAACCGGCAAAAAGTAGAAGTTCACTTTTTGCCGAATAACCTCTGATCCCTGATTCCTGACTTCTGATTCCTGAACCCCTGAAACCCTGAATGACAAGCTATGCTTATGCCTTATGGCATAATTTTTGCTTGATTGTTACACACGGAGAATCATTGTTACCGAACGATTTTATGAGTCCAAAGTGTCGGTATCTTGAGTCCTTTACAAAAAAATGGCGGGTTACCGTGTCGATTCCGACACAAGACCGACGATACCGTCACCCGTCAAAACACAAAAACCCCATGGGGTTGTAAAAGGGCTTATCTCGGAAGTCTTCCTTCCGGCTCTCCACAAAATATAAATAAATGTTTGTCATTTCTACAATAAGGGGGAAACATGAAACATTCCATGACGCGCAAACACGTCTCGCGCTTATTTTCTTGGGCGGCACTCCCTGCGGCGCTTTTCGCCTCAGGCATCATCAACGCCGCCGTGACGAACAACGTTGCCGACACCGCGGGGTTTATTTTTTCTTCGGGAGATGTTTCGTTCACCAACACCGCGACCGGCACCATTACGGTTGCCTCCGGTGCGGGGGTCTTGTTGGAAAGAGTTCAAAACGCCACGCTCGACAATTTTGGCATCATCACCGGCGTGAAAGATTACGGCATCTTTGCCAAAGAACATACCGGAAATTTATTGATTCACAACGAGGGTACGATTGAAGGCGGGGCGGCGCAATCGTACAGCAGTGCTATTCTTGTTTCTCAAGCCACCGGTTTCACCAAAATCGAGAACGCTCAAGGCGGGATCATTCGATCCAATAACTCCGGGGTTCATTTGCGAAACTTGGCGGATGCGGAAATCAACAACGCGGGGACCATCTCAAACAACTCGAACAACACCGCGGCGCTTCTCGCGCAAACCGGCAACAACGTCAAAGTAGAAAACGAAACCACCGGCAACATTTACAACGCCAATGCCTATGGCAGCGCCGCTGAATTCATCAATTTAAAATCCTTGGATATTCTCAACAAAGGCGATGTGATCTCCGAGGGTTATCACGGTTTTCAAATAAGAAACGTGAACAACGTTCATCTTGAAAACAGCGGCAATATTGTTTCCAACATTCAAGCCGGCGGGAGCAGCATTGTTTTTGACACTTTCACCACCGCCACCCTCGTCAACGACGGCACTATTTTTAACAACGGGCAAGGCGGGTACGGCATTTCCACAGGGTTAAGAGCTAAATCCGATCTTCTTGACATCACCAATCGGGGCGTGATTCACGGCGGAGACACGGCGATTCTTTCGGCAAACAATCATTTTGTTTTGACGAATGGCAAGGATGTTTTAGGGGGAAACATGGGGATGCAGCTCACTCGTGTTAAGTCTGTGACGATTGCCAACGACGGTAAAATCGCCGGCGGCAACAGTTACGGCATTGTGGTCGAGGAATCGGGAAGCGCGGATATCACTGTGACCAACACGGCGTCAGCCACCATCTCCGGCACTCAATATCAAGGTATTTATATTGATACCGCCAACGTCGTTGATATGACCAACGCCGGCACCATTTCAAGCACCTCAAGACACGGGATTCATACCGTAAAAGCGAAAAATACAACCTTAACCAACACCGGCAACCTCAAAGGCGGGAGTAGCGGTCTTCGTATTGAAGAGTCGGGCGCGACGAACATCACTAACGACGGCACGATCGAAGGCACGGGCAACTACGGCATTCTTTTATGGGATTCGGGAGATACCTCCATCACCAACAGCGGGACGATTTCCGGGAGTACCATCGGGATTTACGAATACTATAATTACAACGATACCCAAATCGTCAACGCCGGCACCATTGCCGGCGGCACCTACGGGATTTCCGCAAAAAATAACTATGCGGTCACGCACATCGACAATCGCGGCAACATCACCGCCAATACCGGTTACGGCATCCAGATAGAGGGCTCAGAGGTCAATATTGAAAACCACGGCACCGTTTCCGGCAATTTATACGGAATTGTCTATTACGATACCGCAAGTTCGGGCACCGTCACGCTTTTTTCCGGGTCAAAACTTGTCGGCAGCAAAGCCGGTATCTTTGGTCAAAACGTGGCTCGCGTGATCTTGAAAGAAAGTGAATCCGAGAGCGCGAACCTGATGCGGTTGAAGTCTTTATCTATGGAAGGCAATGATTGGACATTAACCGGCGCCATTGATACCCAAACCGCGACCGTCAAGACCGGCACCTTACATTTGTCCCGGGGTTCGTTTGACGCGACGCAGACTTTTGATATAGATTCTTCCGGCACGCTTGCCATCGACCGGGGAAACTATACCGTGACCGCGCCGACGTTGACCAACAGCGGCACGATTGATTTACGCGGCGCGTCGGTGGGCAATATTCTTTTCATCAACGGCGATTACGTCGGCAACGGCGGCACGTTAATACTTTCTTCCGTTTTGGGAGACGATAGTTCAGCCACCGATCAACTCAATATTCTCGGCGATGCCACAGGAACCACCCATCTTGTCGTCGAGAACAAAAACGGGGCGGGCGCGGCAACCGTAGAAGGCATCAAAGTTGTCCATGTGGACGGCACGTCAGACGCCGGCGCGTTTTCGTTGGCGTCTCCCGTTCAAGCCGGCAGTTACGAGTATGTATTAAAACAAGGCTCACAAACCGACGCGGCGGGCACGGAAAACTATTGGTATTTAACCGCTTCGTACCAAAACAACGGCGGCGGTTCAGGCGGTGGTGGTTCTAGCGGCGGCGGTTCAGGCGGCGGCGGATCAGGCGGTGGCGGTTCAGGCGGTGGTGGTTCAAGCGGCGGCGGATCAGGCGGTGGCGGATCAGGCGGTGGAGGATCAGGCGGTGGCGGTTCGGGTGGCGGCGGATCGGGTGGCGGCGGATCGGGTGGCGGCGGATCAACCGGTGGCGGATCAACCGGTGGCGGATCAGGCGGCGGTGGATCAGGCGGTGGCGGATCAGGCGGTGGCGGATCGGGTGGAGGCTCGACCGGCGGAGGTGATCCGGGCAACGGAGGATCGGGTAACGGCGGTGGCGACAACGGAGGTTCCGGCGGAGGTTCGATCACCGACGGCTCCGAAAATGGCGCGTCGGGTGGCGGGCAAGGCACGATTGATCCCGGAGGCAACAGTGGGCAAGGCAACGGCGAATCCGTCCCCGGCGGATCAGGGAGCGGATCAGGGAGTGGCGGTCTTATCGTTCGTCCCGGCGTGTCTAACGTTATCGGCGGTGAACGCGCCAACATGGAATCCGGCTTTGCGCAGTTTTCCACTCTGCATCAAAGAATCGGCGAACATCGCACCGACCCTGCCAAACTCTACGGCTGGGGCAAAATCGATTACCGCTTCCAA
>JAIRPA010000047.1 GCA_031257235.1 Burkholderiales bacterium
TTGAGGAGTTTTGATGAGTATAAAAAAGTTTGCCTTAACCTTCACTGAGCCGTTTGGCGCGGAAGAAAACGCCGTTTTAACCGATGACGCCGTGGCTTTTTTGTCCGATTTGGTCGAGCGGTTTACCCCTAAAAAAGATCAATTATTGGAAGCCCGCGTTGCCCGCCAAAAAGAAATTGATGCCGGAAAATTGCCGGATTTTTTGCCGGAAACCGCCTCCGTTCGTGAAAGTCAATGGACCATCCGCGGCATCCCCGATGATTTATTGGATCGTCGCGTGGAAATCACCGGACCCGTAGAACGCAAAATGATCATCAATGCGTTGAACGCCAATGTGAAAGTGTTCATGGCGGATTTTGAAGATTCGCTCGCCCCTTCGTGGCGCAAGGTGATTGACGGTCAAATCAATCTGCGCGACGCCACACAAAAAACCATTTCTTTCACCGGCGAAGGCGGCAAAAGTTATCGCTTATCGGCGGATCCTGCCGTATTGATCTGCCGCGTGCGCGGTTTGCATCTCCCCGAAAAACACGTGTTGTGGCAAGGCCGCGCCATTCCGGGAGCGTTGTTTGATTTTGCGCTATATTTTCATCATAACTACAAAACGTTGTTGGATCACGGCACGGGTCCTTACTTTTATCTGCCCAAATTGCAATCGTATCAAGAGGCAGCGTGGTGGAGTGAGATATTTACATTGACGGAAGATCGTTATCATCTTCCGCGCGGCACGATCAAAGCCACCGTGTTGATTGAAACCTTACCCGCGGCGTTTCAAATGGATGAAATCCTGCACGCCATGCGCGATCACATTGTCGCCTTGAATTGCGGGCGTTGGGATTATATCTTTAGCTATATCAAAACCCTGAAAAACCACCCTGACCGCGTATTGCCGGATCGTCAGCAGGTCACGATGGATAAACCCTTTTTAAATGCCTATTCACGCCTTTTGATCAAAACGTGTCACAAGCGCGGTGCTTTGGCAATGGGCGGCATGGCGGCATTCATTCCGAGCAAAGACGCCGAGAAAAACGCGGTGGTGCTTGAAAAGATTCGTGACGATAAATTGCGCGAAGCCACAAACGGACACGACGGCACTTGGGTAGCGCACCCCGGTCTTGCCGATACCGCGATGTCCGTCTTCGATCAAACCTTGGGCGCGCGCAAAAATCAATTGAATGTCTTGCGCACGGAAGACGCGCCGATCACCGCAAAAGATTTATTGGCGCCGTGTGACGGCACGCGCACCGAAGAAGGCATGCGCGCGAACATTCGGGTTTCCCTGCAATATATTGAAGCGTGGATTTCCGGAAACGGTTGCGTTCCTATCTACAGTCTGATGGAAGACGCGGCCACGGCAGAGATTTCCCGCACGTCCATCTGGCAATGGATACATCACAAAAAGACGCTTTCCAACGGAAAAGTCGTCACCAAAGAACTCTTTGATACATTTTTAAAAGAAGAGTTTGAAGTCGTGCGGCGCGAATTGGGCGACGCGCGATTTAACAACGGTCGTTTCGATGAAGCGGCGGAGTTAATGCAACGCATTACCACTGCTGATGAATTGATCGATTTCCTCACCCTGCCCGGCTACGAAAAGCTGGCTTAACCCTTCACCTCATCTTGATCGAAAGGAACTGACATGACAAAAACTCGTACAGAAAAGATTGAACAACTGCAAAACGCTTGGAAGAATGATCCCCGTTGGAAAGGCATTAAACGTCCTTACTCGGCGGCGGACGTCATCAACCTTCGCGGCTCGGTCAACCCGGAATGCACGCTGGCGCGTTTGGGCTCGACCAAACTTTGGCGTTTGGTCAACGGTGCCTCCAAAAAAGGTTATGTGAATTGTTTGGGCGCTTTGACCGGCGGTCAAGCATTACAACAAGCCAAAGCCGGCATCGAAGCAATCTATCTTTCCGGTTGGCAGGTCGCGGCAGACGGAAACTTAGCCGCCACGATGTATCCCGATCAATCGTTATATCCGGCAAACTCCGTCCCCGCCATGGTCGCGCGCATCAACAATTCTTTCCGTCGTGCCGACCAAATCCAATGCTCGAACGGCATTGATCCGGGAGATAAAAACTTCATTGACTTTTATCTGCCGATTGTCGCAGACGCGGAAGCCGGTTTTGGCGGAGTATTAAACGCTTTTGAACTGATGAAAGCCATGATCGAAGCGGGCGCGTCCGGCGTTCACTTTGAAGATCAATTGGCGTCCGTGAAAAAATGCGGTCACATGGGCGGCAAAGTATTGGTGCCGACGCAAGAAGCGGTTCAAAAACTGGTTGCGGCGCGTTTGGCGGCAGACGTTTTGGATGTGCCGACCGTGTTGATTGGTCGCACCGATGCCGACGCCGCAGATTTATTAACCTCCGATTGCGATCCTTACGACGCGCCGTTTATCACCGGCGAGCGCACCTCTGAAGGTTTCTTCAGAACCAAAGCCGGCATCGATCAGGCGATTGCGCGCGGTTTGGCTTACGCGCCTTTTGTAGACATCATCTGGTGCGAAACGTCCAAACCCGATTTGAAAGACGCGAAAAAATTCGCCGAAGGCATCCACGCCAAATTCCCGGGCAAACTTTTGGCGTACAACTGTTCGCCTTCCTTCAATTGGAAGAAAAATCTGGACGACGCCACCATTGCGAGCTTCCAAGATGAACTCTCCAAGATGGGTTATAAGTATCAATTCATCACGTTGGCGGGCATCCACAGCATGTGGTACAACATGTTTGATCTTGCGCACGCTTACGCGCAAGGCAACGGGATGAAACACTACGTGGAAAAAGTCCAGCAACCTGAATTTAACTCGGCAAACCGTGGTTATACTTTTGTGGCGCATCAACAGGAAGTCGGCGCCGGTTACTTTGATAAAGTCACGATGGTGGCGCAAGGTGGCGACTCTTCGGTGACGGCATTGACGGGTTCCACGGAAGAAGAGCAGTTCTAATGAGGTTCGGCAGGGCGGTGATATCCACCGCCTTGCCGTTGCCGGTTTTATATTGACAAAACATCGCGGGAACGCTTCGTTTTTTAAAAGGCAGGGCGACCTTGGGTCGCCCGCTTTTCTATGGATTGCAAAATACATCCATGACTTTCCGGGCATCACGCCTCCACCCAACCCGGCAACTCATTAGCGACAGGCATTCATGCCTGTCGCTGTGAACGAAATTGGAAGGGGTTTGCACCCCTCCCAAGTCGCTACGGTCGAAACCCCGGACTTCCAGGCCGGGGTTCCAGCCTTCGCACCGCCCTAAAGGGCGGGGTTTCAAACCGGAGTCAGTTTTACGATGAAGCCATCTTTGACGAACAACAACGCGCAATTGATCGCACAAACCATCCTGCAAGGCTTTGACGCGCAGTATGGGCGCTTTCTGGAAGTCACCGCCGGCGCGCAACATCGCTTTGAACAAGCCCAATGGCAGGAAGTGCAGGCGGCGATGAAAAGGCGCATTCATCTTTACGATCACCATGTCGACTTGGCAGCAACGCTGATTCAACCGCTGTTGCCGGAAAATACCGAGCCCACGGAATTCTTCAAAGAGGTCAAACGCCACTACACGCAAATGCTTCCCGATTATCCGCGTTTTGAAATCGCGGAAAGTTTTTATAACTCGGTTTATTGTCATCTGTTTGAACATCAACAAATGTCGCAAGAACTGATGTTTGTTCAAAGCTCACAACCGCGTCACACACAACCGTCGCCGCGTCCGCTCACGCGCGATTACCCGATTTTTCCGGGACACTTAGAGCATCTTTTAACCGATCTATTACAAGCCACCCCGTTGCGTCTGCCGTGGGAAGATTTATCGCGCGACGTGGACGATATTTATTGTTATTTAATCCGCACCTTTGGCAAGGCTTTATTATCAAGCGGCACGATACAAATCTGTAATGAGCTTTTTTTCAGAAACAAAGCCGCGTGGATGGTCGGCAAACTGCAATTGGCAAACGGGGTTCATCCTTTTTTATTGCCGATTCATCGAAGCATGGACGGCAAACTTTATGTGGACACCTGCTTGACGCGCCCGGCTGAAGCCAACATCGCTTTTGGTTTTAATCGCGCTTATTTTATGGTTCACGCGCCGGTGCCTTTTGTGTTGGTTGAATGGTTACGCGACATTTTGCCGGGCAAAAGCACGGCGGATTTATACACCGCCATTGGTTGTCAAAAGCACGGCAAGACCGAATATCATCGTGAGTATTTGGCGCATGTCAGTCAAACCGACGAGCCTTTCATCATCGCGCCGGGCATTCGCGGCATGGTCATGCTGGTTTTTACCATGCCCACGTACAACCGCGTATTTAAAGTCATTAAAGACAAATTCGCGCCGCAAAAAAATATTGATGAAGCGCATGTGCGCGCGTGTTATCAGTTGGTCAAAGAACACGACCGCGTGGGAAGAATGCCCGATACGCAAGAATATATCGAATTCATGATCGACAAAAAGCGCATCAGCCCTGAATTGATGGAGGCGTTGACCACCGAAGCGCCGGGAAAAATCATGGATATGGGCGAGATGCTTTGCATCAAACACTTATACATCGAGCGACGCATCACGCCTTTGAATATCTATTTGGAAACCGCCACCCCTCAACAACAGCAGGAAGCGGTTGAAGAATACGGAAGCGCGATTAAAAATCTGGCGAGTGCGAATATTTTCCCCGGAGACATGTTGCTCAAAAATTTCGGCATCACCGAAAACGGTCGTGTGGTTTTTTACGATTACGACGAAATCCGTTACATGACCGAAATGCGTTTCAGAGACATTCCCCCGCCGCGCTATCCCGAAGATGAAATGGCCTCCGAGCCTTGGTACAGCGTGGGCGAAGACGATGTTTTCCCGGAAGAGTTTAAAAGTTTCTTATACGGCTCGCCGGAGTTGCGCCAAATGTTCGACAAGTTGCACGGTGATTTATACAAAGCCTCGTATTGGCGCGAACTTCAAGACCGCATCAAAGCCGGTGAGGTCGTGGACGTGTTTGCGTATCGCAAGAAACAACGGTTTCGTCAGCGCGAGGATTAAAGCAAAGCGAAGGGGGCGTCGGCATCAAGCGTCCCGATGCGTCAGAGATCAGGAATCGTTCGGCAAAAAGTGAAAACCTACACCCTATGCCCAAAAGTGAAAACCTACTTTTGGGCAGTTCGGGTTTGCCGGTTTGGGGTTTCCAAAAAATCGCGGGGGGACCCCGACGATTTTTTGTAGGAAAGGCGGAAAGCACACCGCGCCTCCAATCAGGCATCAGGTATCAGTAGGGGACGCCGCCCTCGGCGTCCCGAAAAAAATCACCGCAAAACGCGGAATCAAACAACAACCCGCAATCTCTCACCTCGTCATTGCGGACTTGATCCGCAATCCGGTTTTAAAGATTCGGCAAAACGTGAAAACCTACTTTTTGCCGGAAGTAATTTGCTAAAAAAGGACAGGCAAAGCCTGATCCTTTTTTGCGCAAGGGGACGGGCTCGCCCGTCCCGAAAAGCGCAAACCCCAGGCTACTTCGTAGCCACTCCCCTTTTATAAAGGGGGCTTGGATTCTGCGACTTCGCTTCGCTTGCGCTTAAATGACGGCGTTTCTGATCCCTGATCCCTGACCTCTGATGCCTGAATCACTTTTGGGCGAATAAAAAAACGCCGGAACAAGCCGGCGTGAGAGGGATAAGCGGGAGGGGTTATTGCGTCTTTTTAGTTTCTAATGCTTTAAGTTTCTCAATAAATTCGCTTATTTCGTGAGCGCGCTCCGGGTTAATCTTTGTTGCCCGGGTGTAATCTTCTATTGCCTTACCAAACTCCCCCTTTTGGTAGTAGATTCTTCCTCTTCTCAGATAGGCGTCTTTATAGTCAGGACTAAGGTTTATTACGTGATTTAAATCGCTAAGCGCATTATTTAAATCGGCTTCATCGTATTGATAAGAAACATTTTTAGTCGTGGCAAAATCGTCATCAAGGGCAACGCTTGAAGATTTTCCTTGATAGCGCGCACTGCGCAAATAATAAGCCTCAATATTGGTCGGATCAATATTTATTGCTGTTGTTAAAACATCAATCGCTTTGTCAAAACCTTTATCGTCAAGCGTCAAAGGATAAATTTCTCCCAACAATAAATAGGCTTCTATATTTTTGGGATCAAGTTTTATAGCTTGTTCAAAGTCATCAATTGCTTTCGCGTAATCACTCTGTTGTTCTTTAATCAACTCACGCACATGATCTTGAGTTCGATTTTCCTTTGATGAAAAACTGATCTTATCTGTCAACCTTTTGGTAAACGCAAATCCTCGCTCAACAAAGGCTTGTGAATTACTTTTATCCAGCTTAATCGATTCATTGAAATCAGCAATAGCCTTATCAAAATCACCTTTACTGCTATAAGATATTCCTCTGTTTTTATAAGCATAGGCGCGATTTGGATCAAGTTTGATGGCTTGATCAAAATCGGCAATAGCTTGGTCAATATTGCCCTTAGAACCAAAGGCAATACCGCGACTTATATAAGCCCCTGCGCTATCCGGCTTTACTTTTAGAGTTTCATTGAAATATTCAATTGCTGAATCGTAGTCACCATTGTCAAGTGCCGCGTTTCCCTTGTCAAAGGTTGCGCGACCAACCTCTTCGTGTGCTGCGCAAGCAGCAAGAAAAGAAACAATGATTACTAAAAATAATAAAGGATTAGGACATTTCATAATATCGCCTTACATTTCGTTTTTCTTTTCATAGTTTGGGGTTCGATTTTTAAGCTCATCACTAATGCGATAGATGTAGGTTTTTGCAACCGTTCTGTTAAACAATTCATCAACATTGATATTTATTGACTTCTCGGTTCTGAATTTTAAAACATTATCTTTGCCAAATCCAAGTACGGCGGTAAATTTTACTTGTCCTTTTTGCCACGGCACCCCGTAAAATCTGATTGAGGCAAGCCCCGCATCAGCGCCACCTAGAAGAAATTTGGTTTTTGCTTCGTCTTTACTTATTTTAAACTTGACACGCTTTGATCCTGCGCTCATCGAGGCATGCCCCTCTGAATCTACCTCAAAAAAGAACTCCCCTGCGCCTATAGATAGCGTCATTTCTTCCGTTAAACCCTTGTCTTTAGAATAAGAATATTCGAGCAGGCTTGTAATCTGTAGCTTGAGCTCAACAGGATCGGTTGAAAAAATTGGTTGATTATCTGCCATGATTATTCCCCTTATACGCTGTAAGTTTTATCGTTTTTCGTCAAGCTCCAAGCTCCTTGTGTCACGCCGGACAGTCCACCGCCACCGGACTGCTTGGAGTATTTCCACTGAATAGAGGCGTATTTAAGCTCAAAGACCTCAAACGGCGAGGATACTTCGGGAACATAAGAACGAATCGACGAGATAATGACGTGCTTCATCTTGATCTCAAGGTATTTCACGCGGTTGCCTTCACCGTCGGCGCGGAAAAATTCTACGGTGACTTCGTCAAACGTTGTGCCACCCGATAAGTGTTGATACAAAAGCGGGCTGGATAAATCAAGCAGCTTATGAAACACCATCGGCGCATGTTCGGTGCGCTCGGACGTGTGACCGCCGGCCGTGGAGGCGGTGACGGAGCGGGGTTGTTTTAAAGTGGATTCCCAAAAATCCACCTCGATCCAACCAGCGTGGTCTTTGTCCATGGACTCCGAATTTACGGTTGGATTGTCAAATTTTAAATAAATATCTTTCATTGAAACGGCTCCCCAAATTTAGGTAAGTTAAAGATTTGCTTCATTTTTTGAGCACTCCCATCAATTTCCTGAAAAATACGCCTTCGCCATGCGGCGCGGACGCGGTTAAAAAGAACGGTTTCGCTCAAAAAACAAGCGTAAGAGGCATGCTATCACAGATTGTTACCGATGATGGCGGGTTATTGTTCTTGGGTTTCAGGAATCAGAGGTCAGGGATCAGTGCGTCGTCATTGCGGACTTGATCCGCAATCCGGTTTTATCGCATTTACCGGGAGGGGCTTGTCCCGTCCCGAAACAGCAAATGATGCAAACCCCCGGCTACTTCGTAGCCACCCCCTTTTATAAAGGGGGCTTGGATTCTGCGACAACACTCGGCGCCCAAAAGTAAACCCCTACTTTTGGGCGGTAAAAGTTACCCAAAAAGCACCGGCAAAGCCCGATACTTTTTTGTAGGGAAAGGCGGCGCGGGACGCCGAGGGCGGCGTCCCCTACTGATTCCTGACCTCTGATTACTGATCCCTGATTCCCGATTCCCGATTGGAGGCGCGGTGTGCTTTCCGTCTTTCCTACAAAAAATCGTCGGGGTCCCCCCGCGATTTTTTGGTAATCACTTCCGGCAAAAAGTAGGGGTTTACTTTTTGCCGAACCCCTGAACCCCTGATAGCCTTTTCTACTTTTTAAAATACGGCGCGGCTAAACGCAGATAATGAAACATCGACCACAGCGTTAAAAGCGCGGCAACCCACAGCGCGATAAGCCCCACGTGAGGCGTTGAGATTTTCGGGATCACCGGCTCAAACAGTAAAAGCGCGGTGATGGCGACCATTTGAGCCGCCGTTTTGATTTTGCCGATGGTCGCCACGGCAACGCTGCGCGTTTCGCCCAATTGCGCCATCCACTCCCGCAGGGCGGAAATCGTGATTTCCCGACCGATGATGATGATCGCCAAGTACGCCGGCGCGCGGTCTAAGTCCACCAACAAAATCAACGCCGCCGCCACGATCAGTTTGTCGGCGACAGGGTCTAAAAAAGCACCGAACCGACTGGTCAAACCCAAGGCACGCGCTAAATAACCGTCCAACCAATCCGTCAGTGCCGCCATGACAAAAATGCCCGCGCCCAGCCAATTGCGCAAGGCGGGCGCCATCCATGAATCCGGCAGGTAATACACCGCCACCAAAATAGGAATCAGCGCGATGCGAAACCAAGTCAGTGCGGTCGGAATGTTAAACATTGAACAAAATCATCGTGGACAAAAGCGTTTGATGAAATTGTCGCATTTTTTGACGGCACATCAAAGTAAAACGTGACCCTCCCCGCCAAGTCCGGGCAATCTTTTACTTTTTGGATACGCTTGAAGCGTCGTTGGCGTGCCTCTCTTCTACCCACGCCGCCAAACGACGACGCGAAATTTTGATGCCCTCTTTTTTGAGTGTGTCAGGCAACGCGTAATAAGAGGTCGGCTGCTGATAAACCGCGAGCTTGTCTTTGACCCACTCGCGCAAACCTTCAAACGAAGCCTCGCCTTCAATCACCGCCACCGGACGCGCGCCGTATAAGGTATCGGGCACCGAGGTCACAAACGCCTGATCAACGTGAGGATGACGCGCCAACACTCGCTCAATGTCTTCGGGCTGCACGTTTTCTCCGCCGGAAATAAACATATGATCCAGCCTTCCCAAGACATGCAGCTCGCCCTCCACCCATTCGCCGCGATCGCGTGTGTGAAACCAACCTGCCTCATCGGTCATCGTCACGAGTTTGCCTTCCTGCCAATACCCTGACGCCAGCCCCGCGCCCCGCAATAAAATCTCGCGCTTCTCCACCAAGACTTCCCGTCCGGACAATGGCGTGCCCACGCCATGCGTGGCGTTGGCGCGTTTGGCGCACACGGTGGACGCCATTTCGGTCAACCCATAGCCGCAATAACATTCGATCCCTAAACTTTCCGCGTGCGCCACCAAATCCGCCGGAATCTCCATTCCCCCCAATAAAACTTTTTTCACGTCGATCTTCGTTTTAAGGGTATCGAATAATTTTCGCAATTGTGTCGG
>JAIRPA010000116.1 GCA_031257235.1 Burkholderiales bacterium
CCTGTCGCTAATTAGTTGCTAAGCGTGTCGTAAAAGAGACACCACTTATCACAAGGCAATAATTCAACGGGAAAGCCTTGCTTGATCTTATAATCATATGTTCAAATTCAAAAAATGCGGCACCGAATAAAAGTAGCGTTGCCGTACTAGGATGACGCTTTTGCGTTATTTTATTTTTTCATCACTGGAGGATTACATGAAACTCGCTCTCTCTCTCATCACCACGGCTGTAGCGTTGACTTTCGCGGTTGGCGTGCAAGCACAAGAATCACAATGGGCTGTCAAAGGCGGTATCGCCGCGGTTATTCCGAAATCGAACAACGGTACATTGGTAGGCGATACCTATAAATTGGATGTCGGCACCAGCGTCCGTCCGTCCATCGTTTTAGAATATTTCATCACGCCGAATTTAAGCGCGGAAGTTTTGGGTGCATGGCCCTTCCGTAGCGACCTCAAACTTAACGGTGCTAAAGCAGCAAAAGTGGATTATCTGCCGCCGACCGTGAGCTTGAACTGGCACTTTTTGCCGGGCAACACGTTTGATCCGTACTTAGGCTTGGGCTTGAACTACACCTTCTTCTACAGCGAAAAAGAACGCAACAACGCGTTAGCGGGAGCGAAGTTGGATGTTAAAAACACCTTCGGTGTTGCGTTACACGGCGGTGTTGAGTTCAACATCGACAAAAACTGGTTTGTCAACGCCGATCTGCGTTGGATCTCGATTCGTCCGAAAGTCAAATTAGATGGCGGTGACATCGGCAAAGCGAAGATTGATCCGTGGGTCATCGGTTTGCAAGCCGGCTATCGCTTCTAATCATTCTCGGGAACGGCAGGTTTTTTCCCGAGCGTAATGAAAAAGTGTAGTCCCCGAAAAGCGGCGAATTTCGCCGCTTTTTCTTTGGCGTTCGTTAGAGTTGAAATAACGCCGCCAAAATAGGGCGGTTGGCGGGGAGTAGCGGCTCGGCGACGGCAAGCGGTTGTTCGGGGGAGGCGGGAAGCGTTTCCCAACAAAGCCTTTGACCTTCTCGCCCTTCAGGCGTCCCCTTCCATTTTGTGACGCGGAAAAAATAAAGCGTGACCAACGCGTGCGGATAAGAAAAAACCTCGGTGCGCCATAACGCGCATTCCGATACGGTGATGCCCAATTCTTCCGAAAGTTCGCGGACAAGCGCCGCTTCCGGGGTTTCGCCGGGTTCGATTTTGCCGCCCGGAAACTCCCAATAACCTCCGTAAACTTTGTTTTGAGGACGTTTTGTCAAAAGAAATTGCCGATGATCGTTATGTAACACGCCGGCAGAGACTTCAAGTTTTTTCATCGTAAAACGGACTCCGGTTTGGAGGTTCGCATCGGTTGAGTTTTTGCAAAATAATACCGGCCGCCCGGTCTGCCAAAAAGTACCTCTTTTGGGCGTTGGGTGAAGGGTTTAGCTTTTTGTCGAACCCCTCGCGCCGCAATAATCGCGCGCGAATTGCCACGCCACCCGACCGGAGACCGCACCGCGCATTCTTGCCCATTGCAGTGCCGTCAAGCGGAAAGTTTCCTGATCATCATCGGAGACGGTGACGTGATAATGATGAAGCCAGCTCATCACCGCGCGCAAATAATCCTCTTCCGAAAAAGGATAAAACGAAATCCATAAACCGAAGCGTTCCGCCAGCGAGACCTTTTCATCTTTGCCTTCGCCCGGGCGAATTTCTTCGTGATCCGAGTCGCCGCTGAAATTCTCATGAAAATAAGTCGGCATCAGGTGACGCCGATTCGAGGTTGCGTAAATCAACACATTTTCAGGCGGGGCAACGATAGAACCATCTAAAACGGCTTTTAATTCACGGTATCCGTTTTCCTGCGCGTCAAAGGCAAGATCATCACAAAAAACAATAAAGCGATAAGCGAAAGACTCAATCCCCGTCAAAATTTCGGGCAGATCAACAAGATCGGTTTTATCCACCTCGATCAAACGCAAGCCGTCTTGGGCGTAGCGTTGAAGCATGGCTTTGACCAGCGACGATTTCCCCGTGCCGGGCGCGCCGGTCAACAACACGTTGTTTGCCGTGTGCCCTTCCACAAACTGCCGCGTGTTGTGGTCAATGCGCGTTTTTTGTTCGTCGATGGCGATGAGCCGCTCCGGCGCTAAGGTATGAGGACGCGCCACCGGCAATAACACGCCCAACCCGCCTTTGCGCTTCCACCGCGCCGCCGTTGTGACCGCCCAATCCACAGGGAGGGGTGCGCGGGGTAAGAGGATTTCAACACGCGATAAAACGTCCTCTGCGTGATCTAAAAAAACCGATAAACGATCGCCGATGTTGGTGTTCATGATGGTCTGCCACACTTTTGTTTTACGTTCGATAATCCGCGTTGATGGTCACATAGTCATGGGAGAAATCACACGTCCAGACCGTGGTGTGAAACGCCGGCTTGGCTTTGTCGGAGAGATGAACCTGCACGGTGATTTCCTCTTCTTTCATCACGCGCTGCCCGTCTTCTTCACGGTAGGCGTCCGCGCGCCCTCCCTTTTCCACAATCAACACACCGTTTAACGAAAGCGAAACGTGATTGGGGTTAGCGGTGGACGGCAAGGCGTTGCCGATGGCGCAGATGATGCGCCCTAAATTAGGATCGGAGGCAAAAAAAGCGGTTTTGACAAGCGGCGAATGCGCAATGGAAAAAGCCACGTGTTTGCAAATGGAAGGATCGTCACCTAAAACATTGATGGTGATGAATTTGGTGGCGCCTTCACCGTCTCGCGCGATGGCTTGCGCTAAATGTTGTGCCACCGAAAGAAGAGCCTCTTTCAAACCGTTAAATCGCGGATCGTTGCGGGAAGAGAGTGGCGAGGATGACGCCGCGCCCGTGGCCATGGCAATTAAAGTGTCGTTGGTGGACGTGTCCCCGTCCACCGTCACGCGATTAAACGACTCCTCCGCGACTTCCGAAATCAAAGATTGCCAAAGCTCGTGATCGACAAAAGCGTCGCAGGCGATGAACGATAACATCGTGCCCATGTTGGGGTGAATCATGCCCGCGCCTTTGGCAATGCCGGTTATCGTGACGGTTTCTTCACCCAAGACCACCTTGCGCGACGTGAGTTTATAGACCGTGTCTGTGGTCATGATCGCCTGCGCGGCATTGACCCACGCGGCGCGATCATCGGACAAGGCGTGATGAGCAAGAGGTAATCCTTCCAGCAAACGCGCCATCGGCAAAGGCTCCATGATGACGCCGGTGGAACAGACCAAGACTTCTTGCGCGGTACAGCCGATTAACCCGGCGATGTGTTCGCAAGTGGTTTTGGCGTCCGCGATGCCGGGGTTGCCCGTGCCGGCGTTGGCGTTGCCGGCATTGATGATGACCGCGCGCAACGGCAACTTAGCTTTTTGTTGCGCGGACAAATGCTCGCGCGAGACCAGCACCGGCGCCGCGCAAAACCGGTTTTGTGTGAACACGGCGGCAGCCACCGTGGTTGGGGCGCACTCAATCAATAAGACATCATTTCGCGCCCAATTTTTAATTTTGGCGGCGGCCACGCCTAAGCGAATGCCGCGAACGGAGTGAACATTTTCAACGGGGGTCGGGGTGTAGCGAACGGGCATCATGCTCTCCTTTGAGACGGATTAAAACGTTTTTCTGCTTTGGGGTTCTTCTTCGGCGGTCAATAGTTTAAAAGCCTTTTCCACCTTTTCTTTAATTTCGGGATCAACCTCGTGCGGTGTTTTGCTGTTCGCGCGCAGGATTAGAAGGCGCGCGATCGCGGCTTTTGCCTTTTCCGAAGGCGGCAACTTAAAGGTTGACCATGCGTACACCGAAGCCAACGAGCGATCAATGTCGGCATTCAACGCGTTTTTCACGCCGGCAAGATCATTGGATTCAATCATGTCAAGCCGGCCGATTTGCGTCTCCAGACGGTTTTCGTTGATTTTTGCCATTTGTCCGTTGATGGGCTTCACCCAGTTCGAGTAGGCAACCCCCACCCCCACAAGAACCCCTACCAAAAAAACAGCCACACCGATCAAAAGTTTTTTCATCGTCGTTTTCTTTCGTTGCTTTTAAAGTCGGTATTGTATTTCAGGAATCAGATGGCAGGGATCAGGGGTTCGCCCAAATCAGAGGTCAGGAATCAGGGATCAGGAACTCGTCATTTAAGCGCGTAGTTTGCTTTAGCAAACGAAGTCGCAGAATCCGCTCCGCCTTTTCTACAAAAAAGTATCCGGCTTCGCCGGTGCTTTTTTGCTAACTATTACCGGCAAAAAGTACCACTTTTTGCCGAACTTTGCCGAACTTAGCCGAACTTTGCCGAGCGATTCCTGATTATTTTCCGAGTTTTCTTCGGATGTCCGTCAAGATGTCGCCGTTGAATTTGAACCAGAGACCGCCTTGATACGCGCCGCTTTGGTTTGCCGTGCCCTGCTTTTGGTGGAGGTATCTTGCGGCGTGAGACAAAGATAATTCAAGATCGTCGATCCTTACGGTGTTGTTGTTGTCCACCACCGTCACGGAAACGGAGTCGTCGTTGACAAACGTCAAGGTTGACCCCACGGGAATGCCGAGCATTTCAAAGGTCAGCCGCGCGGCTCGCGGCAGGGTTCTGCCGGTTTCGGCGTTGGTGCCCGGATTTAATTCCGCCAGCAGTTCTTCGTCGTACACGACGACTTCCGCGTCGTCGTATTGTTCGGCGCACAATCGTAAAAGCTCATACGCTTTTGTGGGCGTGATGTTGAAAAACTCGCGCGATTTGCGAATTCTTATATCCGGCGCCACCATATCAATCATGGCGTGAATGAATTTCTCCGCCTTATCAAACTTTGCCGTTTGAAGGGTGGCAAAAATAGTAAAGGGCAAGGGCACCGAAGTGTTGTCCAGCTGACGACTTCTCACGCTGACCTCGTGACTGCTTTTACCGATCTTCACCCAATCGTCTTTAAAACTCGGATTGGTCAATACATAGACGTAGCCTCTGTTGCTCATGATGATGAATCCTTTAAGGCGGTCGGCAAAAAGTAGGTTTTTACTTTTTGCCGAATAAAAAAAGCCCCCTTTATAAAAGGGGGTGGCTACGAAGTAGCCGGGGGTTTGAACATTCGCCGTTCCTGCCAAAAAGTATCCGGCTTTGCCGGTACTTTTTGGGTAATTACAACCGCCCAAAAGTAGGTTTTTACTTTTGGGCGTCCTCACTCAATTCTCAAAACTTCCGCGCCTAAGGCAGAGAGTTTGGCTTCCATGGCTTCGTAGCCGCGATCAAGGTGATAAATGCGGTCAATCGTGGTAACCCCTTCTGCCATCAACGCCGCAATGACCAGCGAGGCAGAGGCGCGTAAGTCGGTGGCCATCACCGTGGCGCCCGAAAGAGGCGTCCCGCCCGTCACGCGCGCGGTGTTGCCGTCTACCTCAATCGACGCGCCCAAACGAACCAGCTCCTGCACGTGCATCATGCGGCTCTCAAAAATGGTCTCGGTGATCGTGGAAATGCCATCGGCGGCAATCGCCAAAGCCATCATCTGCGCCTGCATGTCGGTCGGGAATCCGGGATGAGGTGCCGTGACCAAATGAAAGGCGTCGTAGTTTCCGCGATGCGATAAAGCGATCTGATCGCCTTGGTCGTCGTTTGAAACCTTAATATCAAGCCCGATTTTGCGCATGACTTCCAAGACCGGCGCTAAGGCTTTGGCGTCGGTTCGACGCAAGATAATGCTCCCGCGCGTGGCGGCTGCCGCCGCCAAAAAGGTTCCGCTTTCAATGCGATCCGGCATCACGCGATGCGTCGCGCCATGCAAACGCTCCACCCCTTCGATGACGATGAGCGACTCGCCCGCGCCTTGAATGCGCGCGCCCATCGCCGTTAATAAATTGGCCAAGTCGACAATCTCCGGCTCACGCGCGGCGTTGTGTAAGGTCGTCACGCCTTTTGCCAAAGTCGCCGCCATCATCACGTTTTCGGTGCCGGTGACGGTGGGCATGTTGAAGGTGATGTCGGCACCGGTCAAGCGTTGCGATTGCGCGGCGATGTACCCGTGTTTTAAGTCGATTTCCGCGCCCATCTGCGCGAGCGCTTTGATGTGTTGGTCGATCGGGCGCAAGCCAATCGCGCAACCGCCGGGCATGGAGACGCGGGCGCGACCGCATCGAGCCAATAAAGGACCCAACGTTAAAATCGACGCCCGCATGGTTTTGACCAGTTCGTAGGGCGCCAAAGGCCAGGCAATGGACGCGCCGTCTAAGGTGACGCGATGCGGTGCGTTTCTTTCGACTCCCACCCCCATTTGCGACAGCAAAGTCTCCATCGTGTTGACATCGTTGAGCTTGGGACAATTGTCTAACACCAAGGGCTCATCAGTGAGCAACGCGGCGCACAGCTCCGGCAACGCGGCATTCTTCGCGCCCGAAATAAAAACCTCACCTTTGAGCGGCTTTCCGCCGCAAATTTGTAGTCGATCCATAATATAAGTATTGGTTGAAGAGTCAATATCCGCACTAACAGGGCGCACCCAATCGCGCGTCTTGGCAATGCTTCCATTCTTCCGGCGTCATGGCTTTGATGGAAAGCGCGTGAATGTTTCCGCCGTCCAAGCGATCCCCCAAGGTGGCGTAGACGGCTTGATGTCGTTTGACGCGCGACATCCCGGAAAACGCCTGCGAGACCACCAAGGCTTCAAAATGCCGACCGTCTCCGCGCACTTCCGCTTTTTCGCAGGATAAGCCTGCCTGAATCAACTGACAAATATAGTCCGGCGCAACCATGAGTTTCCTTTCTTTAATTTGTAAAGTTACGGACGAATTTTCCAGCCTTGGTCGATCAATTTCCAAGTGAGTCCCCCTAGAATCAACGTGGCGGCACCGACAAAGGCAAGGCTCGTTAAAACCGGCACATCAGACGCCCCAAAAAAGCCGTAACGAAACCCGTCAATCATGTAAAAGAAAGGGTTCAATTGCGAGGCGGTTTGCCAGAATGCCGGTAACGAATGCACGGAATAAAACACGCCCGACAAAAACGTCAACGGCGTGATGATGAAATTTTGAAACATCGCCAACTGATCGAATTTCTCCGACCACAAGCCCGCGATGATGCCTAACATGGATAAAAGCGCGCTTCCCAAAAACGCGAAAATGAGAATCCATAACACACCGCGCGGATGCAGTAACTCCGGCGTGAAAAAAATCACGGCGGTCAGCCAAACCCCGATGCCCACCAATAAGCCTCGCGCGACCCCGGCCAAAACATAGGCGGCAAAAAAACCAAAGGGCGAAATCGGCGCCAACAAGATAAACACCAGATTGCCGGATATTTTGGATTGAATGAGCGAGGACGATGAATTGGCGAACGCGTTTTGCAATACGGACATCATCACCAACCCCGGCACCAAAAACGCCGCGTAAGAAACGCCCTCATGAAAGAGTGAAATTCGGTTGGAAAGCGCGTGGGAGAAAATTAAAAGATAAAGCAGGGTGGTGATGACCGGCGCGGCGACGGTTTGCGCAAAAACGCGCCAAAACCGTCTGACCTCTTTGTACAAAAGCATCAGCCAACCCCAAGAGCGGCGTGTGGAACTAGGCATGATGTTCTTTCGTGGCGGCGGGAGGCGCGGCTTTGTCGTCGGTGTCGCCGGTTAAGCGCAAAAAAACGTCTTCCAAATCGGCTTCTTCCGTCGAAAAACGATCAATAGGAATGTTTTCTTGCCTAAAGGCGGCAATCAAGGCTTCGATGTCTTCATAACGATCCAGCGTGATTTGAACGGCGTCCGAAGAAGGAAGAGGAAGGGCACGCGACGCCCACGCCAAAGGCAGGCGCGGCGCTTTCAAACGCACGGTTAAACTTTGTGAAAAGCGTTTCAGTAAGTTATCCGTGTGATCCAACGCCACCACGTTGCCCTTTTTTAACATGGCAATGCGTCCGCACAGTTTTTGCGCCTCTTCCAAGTAATGGGTTGTTAATAGAATGGTGTGACCTTCGGCGTTCAAGCGCGAAATAAACGCCCAAAGCGCGTGACGCGATTCCACATCCACGCCTGCCGTCGGCTCGTCCAAGACGATCACGGGCGGTTTGTGCACTAAGGCCTGCGCCACCAGCACGCGCCGCCGCATCCCGCCGGACAAGGCGCGCATGTTGAGTCGGGCTTTGTCGATTAAACCTAAATGACTCAAAACTTCGTCGATCCAATCGTCGGCGCGCATCAGCCCAAAATAACCGGCTTGAAACCGCAGGGTTTCGCGCACCGTAAAAAAGGGGTCATAGACAATTTCCTGAGGGACGACGCCTAAGTTCATCCGCGCCTGCATCGGGTGGGTTGCCGCGTCAAAACCCATGACGCGTGCTAACCCGCGGTCGGAACGAATCAAACCCGCCAAGATGGAAATTAAGGTGGTTTTTCCGGCGCCGTTTGGACCCAATAACCCGAAAAACTCACCGGATTCAACGCTAAACGACACATGGTTTAACGCTTGAGTTTCGCCGAAGGCTCGGCTGACGGATTCAAATTGAACGGCGTAGGACATGATGAATAATGTGTGGCGGGAAAATACTACCATAAATCCCTACAGGGAAAATTCCTATGTTTTGCAAAGGGCTTTTGGGGGGAGTTTGAAGGTTTTATGGGGCTCATAATGTTATACTTTCGCGCGAATAACTCACCAACCCAATGTTCCAATCTCAACATTTTGCGGCGCTTTTAATTGATCGGGTGATGGAAGGGGCAACCCTGCCGGACGCGATGGATCAGCTTTCGTTTGACCGGGTGCCGCCCACTGCCAAACCCTTCGTGATGGAATTAACTTGGGGCACCCTGCGCCAATGGGGGCTTTGTTCGTCGTTGGCGGATTCTCTGGCGGCAAGGCATGTCTCGCCCACCGCGTTACGCGCGCTTTTGTCGGTGGCGATCTTTCAGTTGATGTTCATGAATCAACCCGCGTTTGCGGTGGTTGATCAAGCCGTTGAAGCCACCGCAAAAATCAACGCGTTTGCCAAGAGTTTTACCAATGCCTTGTTGCGGCGTTTCTTAAGGGAAAAGGAAAAAGTCTTGTCTAAAATCGGCGAGCGCCCTTTGGCAAAATACTCGTACCCTCGTTGGTGGATCGATCAAATGCGCGCCGCCTACCCTGATGATTTTTCCGAGATTTTGCTCGCGCAAAATACGCCGCCGCCGATTACCTTGAGGATCAATCGCCGCCAATGCCGTCGCGCCCAATACCTTGATGTTTTGGCAAAAGCCCAAATCCCCGCAGAACCTATAGGGGAGGAAGGCGTGATGTTGGACGCGGCTACGCCGGTGACCACACTTCCCTTTTTTGCCGAAGGGTATTTTTCCGTGCAGGATGCCGGCGCGCAACACGCGGCGCGTCTTTTGGAGCTCAAAGACGGGCAGCGTGTGTTGGACGCCGCCGCCGCGCCGGGCGGCAAAGCCACCCATATTTTAGAAACGGCGAACGTTTTTTTGACGGCGGTGGACAACGACAAAAAGCGGATGGCGCGCGTGGTTGAAAACGTCGCGCGTTTGGGCTTAGATCACGATCTTTCGCCGATCACCTACCATGTTGCCGATGCGTCCCAACCCGACACCTGGTGGGACGGTCAGAGGTTTGATCGGGTTTTATTGGACGCGCCGTGTTCGGCCTCCGGCGTGGTTCGTCGTCACCCGGACGCAAAATGGTTAAGACGCGAAGAAGACGTGGTTCGGTTTGCGGCGCAACAGCGCCTCCTTTTAGACAGGCTCTGGTCGGTTTTGTCGCCAAGCGGTAAACTGCTGTACGTGACCTGCTCGCTGTTCCCGACGGAAAACGAGCAGGTGGTGGTTGATTTTTTGTCCCACCACCAAAACGCCCGACGTGA
This sequence comes from Burkholderiales bacterium, assembly GCA_031257235.1. Lineage (GTDB taxonomy): Bacteria > Pseudomonadota > Gammaproteobacteria > Burkholderiales > Casimicrobiaceae > UBA931. The sequence continues at coordinate 9,819 of JAIRPA010000116.1, forward strand.
GGCGGTGACTTTTGAGAGTACGCTTTCGCATCGCGGGGGGCAGTTGTTGCCGGTGTCGGGCAAGACGTTTAATCAGGACGCTTTGTTTTACGCTTTATTCACGAAGACTTCTTAATCCAAAACCTATGAACAAAACCGCCTTTTTTTTGATGTTGTCTCGCCTGTTGGCGGTGGGGTTTTTCGTTTTTGCAAGCCTTCCCGTCTTAGCCGAAACCATCCCGCTTAAAAGTTCATCCTTGCGCATTGTGGACGGCATCGCCACCTTGGACGCGCAGTATGAAGTTTTATTGTCCGAGCCTTTAAAAGAGGCGTTGGATCGCGGCGTGCCGCTTTATTTCGCGCTGGAGTGGCGCGCCACCAAGCCGCGCTGGTATTGGTTTGACGCGGTGATCTTCGAGAAAGAAGAGTTGCTGGATGTCAAATTTTCGCCGCTGACCCTGCATTATCGGGTTTCGTCGGGGTGGTTGACCGAAAACGTGCCCACGCTTGCCGAGGCGCAACGTTTGATCGGCAACATCGCTTCGCGTCCGCTTTTTTCGGTGGCAGATTTAGACCCCAAAGGGCGTTATCAGCTTTCGTTTAGACTGTCGTTGGTCAAAAGCAAAATGCCCAAATCCCTCCGGTTCCCGACTTTATCCTCCAAAGAGCTGACCTTATCGTCAGACTGGACGACGCTCGACTTTTACCCATGAGTTTGAATCGCAAAAGACTTTCGCTTTGGGGGTTGGTGTTCGCTGCCGCAGGGTCGGTGGTGGCGTTTTTCTTTTTGGCGCGCGCGTCGGCGGATTCTTCATTGGTCGGGCGGAATTTGTTTGCGTTGATCGCATTAAACGCCGTTCTGATTTTCCTATTGTTGTTTGTCGTGGCGCGGCACGTCTTCTTGCTTTACCGGGCGTGGCGACGCGGCGTGTTTGGCTCAAAGCTCGCGATGCGTTTGACGATTTTGGGCGCGTTCACGGCGTTGGTGCCATCCATTTTTGTCTACATGGCGTCCATTCATTTTTTGGGCTACAGCATCGAGAGTTGGTTTGATGTTCGGATTGATCGCGCGTTAGACGGCGGGTTAAAAGTCAGTCGCAGCGCGTTGGACACGCGGTTAAACGAAACGCTTTCCAAAGCGCGGGTGTTGGCCAATTCGCTTGCCGTTGCCCCTTTTACGTATGGGTACGGGCTGGAGTTAAATCGGATCACCGAGCAAGCCAACGTGGAAGAGGCGGCAATCTTCTCGTCCGCCGGGGTTTTGCTGGCTGTCGGCGGCACGCGCCCGACGGTGATTGAACCCAAATACCCGACCCAAATCGAGTTACGCGCCGCGATTCAATCCGGCGGGCTTGCCGACATCAAAGAAACCAAAGAGGGCGACGCACCCAACGAAACCACCACGATTCGACTGCGCGCCTTAGTGCCGATTGAATCGTTTCAGCAATTGGAGCCGGTGCGGTTTTTACAGGTCATCGACTCAGTGCCGCAGGCGTTGGTGACCGACATTGAAACCTTGCACAAAGGCTGGAGCGATTACGAAGAAATCGCGCACTCGCGGCAGGGGACCAAAAATCTTTATACCTTGACACTCACGATGGCGCTTTTATTGACGCTTGCCTTTACCTTGGCGATTACCATTGTGTTGTCGGAGCGGTTCGCCGATTCTTTGGGGCTTTTGGCGGCGGGGACGCGCGCCGTCGCGGGCGGCGATTTTTCCGTGCGTCAACCGGTGATGTCGGAGGACGAATTGGGTTCGTTGACCGCCTCGTTCAACGCGATGACCGAACAATTGGCGCAAGCCGAGCGCGAAAGAAAAGCCAGTCTTCAGGCATTGGAAACCACGCGCGCGCATTTGGAAAGCGTCTTGGTGAATTTGTCGTCAGGGGTATTAGTGTTTGACGCGCAGAAAAAACTGCAAATGGTGAACAACGCCGCCGCCGTGATTTTGCAGGCGCCGTTGTTTGACATGATCGGCGTTCCTTTGGATCAATGGAGCGGCAAACACGCCGAACTTTCGCCGTTTGTGTCCGCGCTTTCTTCGTTTGTCAACGACGATTCCGGCGTGAAACCGTGGCACGCCGATTTAAATCTGATGGTTCACAACGCGCCCCGCGCGATTATTCTGCGCGGCGCGAAGATTGTCGGCGCGCAGATCAACGATGTGGTGGTGGTCGATGATGTCACGCCGGTGGTACACGCGCAACGCGACGCGGCGTGGAGTGAAGTCGCGCGACGATTGGCGCACGAAATTAAAAACCCGTTGACCCCGATTCAGCTTTCCGCCGAACGCTTGCAAAAGAAACTCAAAGATCAGCTCAAAGACGCCGACCGCGATTTTCTGGATCGTTCCACGCAAACCATTGTGTCTCAAGTCGGCGCGATGAAAAACATGGTGGATGATTTCTCGATGTACGCGCGCCAAACACGGGCAAGCCAAGAGATCGACTTAAACCTCGGTGATCTTTTGACCGAAACGACGCATCTCTACGAATACCTGCGTCCGAATCTGCGCCTTCATTTGCCGGAGGCGCCGGTGTGGGTTCACGGCGAGCCGGTGAGGTTGCGGCAGGTTTTTCACAATCTTTTACAAAACGCGATTGACGCGCAAGCCGGGGTGGACGATCCCTTGTATGAGATTTCCGTCAAAGCGCATGAAAATACGGTTGAGGTTGCTTTTGACGATAACGGACACGGGTTTCCGAAAGACATGTTATCCCGTGCCTTTGAACCCTACGTGACCACCAAGGCAAAAGGAACAGGTCTGGGACTTGCTATAGTTAAAAAGATCGTGGAAGAGCATAACGGAAACGTGACCATCGTCAACCGTGAACCGCGCGGAAGTCGCGTTATCCTTGTTTTTCCGATCTATACGGGAGCGACAAACGGGTAATATAATCTGTTGCGCACATTTATTTTGACCGATACAATCATTTTATGAACATAGTTTCCAACCACGCACGCGAAATTTTAATTGTCGATGACGAGCCGGGGATCCGCGAGCTTCTCTCCGAAATATTAGTGGAAGAGGGGTATCGCGTCGTGCTTGCCGAAAACGCGCAAGACGCGCGGATGTACCGACAAAAACAAGAACCCGCGCTTGTTCTATTAGATATTTGGATGCCCGACACCGATGGCGTGACGCTTCTGCGCGAATGGGCAAACAACGGTCAATTGACGATGCCGGTCATCATGATGTCCGGTCACGCCACCATACAAACCGCGGTTGGTGCCACCAAAATCGGCGCGTTTGATTTTCTTGAAAAGCCGATCAGCTTGGAAAAACTGCTGGCCACCGTGCGGCGCGCGCTTCGTGTCTCGATGGAAAACTCGTCGCAGCGCGTGTCGTTATCGCAATTGGGCACCGGCGGCATGATTCACAATCTTGAAAACGCCTTGTCGCGCCTGATGAGATCACGCGGGCCCGTTTTGATTTTGGGCGAGGCGGGCGCCGGGCATGAAATCGTGACCGCCGCGTTGAATACCTCGCAATCGCCCTGGGTGTTTATCGCGCCCGAAACGCGGCTCACGAAAGATCGTGAATTGTTGACGATTTTGGATGAAGCGCGAGACGGCATTTTGTGTTGTTCGGAAATCGGAAAATTAACGCGCACCGAACAAAAAAATCTATTGTTTTTGTTGCCGCGCTTGGCGCAACACAACATCACGTTGGTGTGTACGAGCAGTGATTCTTTGGGCAACATGGCGGCGGACGGTCGCTTTGAGGTTCCGCTTTTAACGGCATTGTCCGGCGGGATTTTGATGTTGCCGCCTTTGCGTGACCACCGCGAAGATATTCCGATTTTAATTGAGCGCAAATGGAACGAAATGTCCGAGCAACACATTGCCAACGGGTCGCTTTTGTCGGCGTTGACGCCGGAAACCCTGACCACGCTCACCAATGCGTATTGGCCCGGCAACATCGCGCAGCTGTATCAAACCTTAGAAAATCTGGCGCTGGTCAAAGGCACCATCAACGACACCATGGTGCGCTCCGTTTTGGGCGAGACGCTCTCGCAACACAAACGCGGCGTGCCGCCGGAAATCACCGTCCAGTTTTTGATGATGACCTTGCGAGACGCGCGCGAAGCGTTTGAGCGTTATTATTTTGAGCGGTTGTTGATTTCCGAAAAAAACAACATGAGCCGTGTTGCCGAACGTGCGGGGCTTGAGCGCACGCACCTGTATCGCAAATTAAAGCAATTGAACATTTCGTTTAGTCGCCGATTAACGCGAGGCTGACAAGCGTTCCTCGTCAAAGAAAGCTTTTTAGTTTTCTTGACGTTTTTTTGACGCGAATAAATACTTGCCATGCCCGACGTTTCCCTTTTTCGTTACGCGGTGGCGCCGATGCTGGATTGGACAGATCGGCATTGCCGTTATTTTCATCGGCTCTTGTCCCGTCGCGCGTGGCTCTACACCGAGATGATCCCCACCCCCGCGATTCTTCACGGGGAGGTTTCCCGCCTCTTGGCGTTCAATGAAGTCGAGCATCCGGTGGCACTGCAAATCGGCGGCAGTCATCCGCGGGAATGCGCGGTGGCGGCAAAAGCCGCCGCGCGTTTCGGGTACGACGAAATCAACATCAACTGCGGTTGCCCTTCGGATCGTGTGCAGGTCGGGCGGTTCGGCGCGTGTCTGATGGCCACCCCGGAAGGGGTTGCCGATTGCGTCAAAGCGATGCGGGATGCGGCGACGCTTCCCGTGTCGGTCAAGCATCGAATCGGGATTGACGATCGCACCGAATACGGGTTTGTCCGCGATTTTGTCGGAACGGTTGCCGCCGCCGGATGCCGGTTATTCATTGTCCACGCGCGTCCCGCGATTTTGAAAGGATTGTCGCCCAAAGAAAACCGCGACATTCCGCCGCTGGACTATGAAAAGGTGTACCGCCTGCAGCGCGATTTTCCGTCGCTTTTTTTCATGTTGAACGGGGGCATTGATCGGTGGGAAACCTTAGAAGACGTGGCGGCAACGCTGACGAAAATCAATCCGGCTTCCGGCGTGATGGTCGGGCGTTGGGCGTATCATGACCCCTACCATTTAGCCCAAATCGACTCACGCTTATTTCACGACACCACCCCGCCCCCTTCCCGCCGCGACATCTTGGAGGCATTAAAGCATTACGCGGAAAAAGAAAAGGCGAGAGGAGCCGTGCCGCGCCACATCGCGCGTCACGTGTTGGGGCTTTATCTGGGCGAGAAAAACGCGCGATTGTTCCGACAGTGCTTGTCGTCCCACGAGCTTCTCGCCGCCGACGATCCCGCCATTTTTGATCAGGCGGCGGCACGGGTTTTATCGTAGGGTCAGCTAAAGCCTCACCTGCCACATACCCTCGCCGCGCCTCAAGCGGGAGACTTGCTTTAGCTTACAGGGTGTTCTCCGTTCCTTGGAAGGGAAAGACGATTTCGCGGATGGCTTCCACGGAGGGCGGGGCTTTGGGGTCCAGCGGAACGCAGGGAATGCGCAACATTTTAATGGCGGTTTTTTTGGCGCTCAACAAACGTTCGGCGCGACGACTATCCGACACCGGCGGCGGGGAAGGTGTATCAAACAGCGCCAAAACTTTCATGTCCGCGCTACACGCCACAAAGCCGATTTCTAAAATGGCCAGCCTCTGAAAAATCTTGGATTGGGTTTCTGATCCGTCCGTTGAAAAATCGGGACGTTTGAATAAATCGTTTAAATGCACGTGCGGCACGATCACGCATTCGGGCAGGGCTTCTTTCAAACGATGATACAAAAGTGTTTCGAGTTTGTTTAAAAGTTGTTTTTGAACATTGAGCGCGGAAAAATGTTCGGAGAGCGTCAAAAGCCGCGTGGTTTCGCCCTCCTGCCAGCCGGGCAACGGCGTTGTCCGCGCGCTGATGAGGGTTTGCGCTTTTTTTGCCTGCCGATTGCGCACCATGAAACCGTAAGCCACCGTGGACGCAAAGATCACCGCAAAAAATACAAACAACCAAATACCAAGACTGATTTCTGACATGTCGATTCACCAAGAATGAGCGGACATCCAACCACAGGATGAGACTTTTGCAAAGGCTACAGAATACATCAGGCGGCACAAAAGGTAAAACCCAATCATTCTAAAGCCCGCGTTATCTCCAATGATTTTCATTGAAAAGCGTTTAAGAATTTTTACTTTTTTTCGGCGGAAAACCACGTGCATGTATTTGTATTCAAAATGAAGAGCGTGTTATGATATGCATGTTACAAGGTGTCTGATTACTTATCGGGTGAAACGGGAACGCGGTGAGAAGCCGCGACTGCCACCGCAACGGTAAATCGGTCAACGCGGTTCATTGATGCCACTGTGAACTCTCGGCAAATTTTTTTGCCGTTTTCCCCCCTTCATGGGAAGGCGAATCGCGTTTCAGAGCAGATATCGGGTATCGGAAAGTGTGAGCGCATCAGGCGAGAGGTAGCGCAAGAGGGTTCCGATACCGTCCCCCCTGTATCTGAAGCTGAAGCCGATCAGTCCGGAGACCGGCCTTGTAATTTTTTTGTCTTAACGCGGCGGCGTGGTTGACGGTTTTCTTTCTACTTATCATTCGGGAACGGAAGGCGTGTTTGTCTTTTTTCGTTGCGTGGGCTTTTTAAGATGCGTCGGACAAACGGGAAGGAAACACCGTGCAAAAAAAAATGGGATGGATCACTTTAGGGATTGTCGCGTTGTGCCTTGCGACAATTTCGCCGGCTTTTGCGCAAAACGCCCCGGCTTTGGAGGATTCGCCGCGCGTCACGCTTCCTGAAATTATCGTCACCGCCACCAAAATGCCGACTTTGGTGGATGAAACCTTAGCGGATGTCACCGTGATCACCGAAGAAGACATTCGTCAAAGCAGTGCATCGTCTTTTTCGGAATTATTAGCCCGCACGCCTTCCGTGGAGATCGCCAAAAACGGCAGTTCGGCAGCCACTACCTCTTTA
>JAIRPA010000110.1 GCA_031257235.1 Burkholderiales bacterium
CCATTAAAGACGGAGCCATTTTAAAATCGCGTCACCGACAAAAAAGGTGATCGCGCCGGCGACGGCAAGATAAGGACCAAACGGCAAAGGCGCGTCTTTGTGTCTGCCGCGCATCATCAATAAAATCCCGATGATCGCGCCGGTCAACGACGAAAAGAGCAGAATCACCAATAACGACTTAACCCCCATCCACGCGCCCAACGCCGCCAAGAGTTTAAAGTCTCCATAGCCCATGCCTTCTTTTTTCATGAGGAGCTTGAACGCCCAATAAACCAGCCACAACGAAAGATAACCCACCACGGCGCCCAACACCGCGTCGGGAAGCGTCGTAAAGAGACCCCAATAATTGACGAGCAAACCTGCCCACAAAAGAGGGAGCGTTAAATCGTCGGGAAGAAAAAACGTGTCTAAATCAATCAGCGCGGCGGCAATCAAAGTCCACAAGAAAAACCACGCGGCAACCGCCTGCCATGTGGCACCAAAATGCCACGCCGCCAAGATCGCAACGATCGCCCCCAAAAGCTCAACCGCCGGATAACGAACCGATATTTTGGCATGACACCCCGAACAACGCCCGCGCAAAAACAACCACGAAACAATCGGGATGTTTTCCCACGCGGTAATTTTGTGACCGCACGAAGGACACGCCGAACGCGGAACCACCAAATTAAACGGGGGTTCGTTGTCAGTCAAAAGGGAATTTTCGGCGACACTCGCGTTTTTTTCGGGCAACGCGGAGGGATGTTGACTATTCTCACCCGCTTTTTCGCGTTCTTCGGCAACAAAGGAAGCCATATCCCGACGCCACGCCCGTTGCATCATGATCGGCAGGCGATAAATCAACACATTTAGAAAGCTACCGACACAAAGCCCGATAATGCCCGCCGCCACCCACCAAATGCCGGGATAGTCAAATTGAAAAGGAAGTTCCATTAAAGTCCATGCTCCGCCGGTTCGCCCGAAAGATGAAAGTTTACTTTTTGTCGGGCGGGATGGGAAGATCGGGAATCGGGAATCGGGAATCAGGAATCAGGAATCAGGAATCAGGGATCAGGAATCAGGGATCAGGGATCAGAGGTTCGGCAAAAAGTGGTACTTTTTGCCGGTATTAATTTCCAAAAAGGACAGGCAAAGCCTGATCCTTTTTTGCGAAGGAGACAGACTTGTCCGTCCCGCTAAAAGCGGAAAAACCGGATTGCGGGTCGGAGCCCGCAATGACGACGCGCTTTGCGCGTCCACCGCTTTTGGCGGCGTGGATTCGGCGCTTTTTGCCAAACCGGTCACGGTGTAGAATGGCGAACGTAAAAAGATAGTGATTCCGCGAAAGGAAGAAGATTTATGTTTGATCATATTGCTACATTCTTTTCTCCCAAGTACAGAAAAACCAAAGAAGATGCGGCGCGAGTGCCGGAACTCTTAGACATTATTGCCGCCAAAGAAAAAGAGTTAAAAAAGCAGGCGGCGCGATTGATCGTCAAAATCACGGCGAGCAACGAAGAGAATCTGGCCTTGCGTGAAAAGGTCAAGAAGTTGGAATACGAAATCCGGCGTTTGACGAAGCCTCAGAAATCGGACAAGGCATAAAGATTAGCTGTTTTTTTTGGAGTGTTTTTCATGACCACGTTTTTTCGTTTTTCGATGCTTTGTGTTGCGTTTCTTTGTTGGGGCTGTTCATCTCAAGCCGCCAAAGAGGACAACCCCAAGACCGCCCATGCCGCCCCCGACACCCCCACCGACACGATGGAAGCGTCGTTGGTTTCCAAAGGAGGATCATCGTTGCGCGGTCATGTCATCGTCGCGCAAAAAGAAGATCGTTTTACCTTGACGGTCAACGTGCACAGCGGCACGCCGGGCAGTCGATACCAAGTTGCCTTCTTCGATAACGGCAATTGCTCATCGCCCAACGCCTTTTCTGCGGGAAAACTATGGTTGCCGCCCGAAACGCCGGCAGACCCCGCCACATGGATTCCCCGCGTTTCCATCGACGTTGGCGGCAGCGGGAGTTTGATCGTCCGCTCCTTACCCAACCCCCAAAGACACCCCATTGCCGTCTTTAAAAACAAAAGCGTGCTGATTTTTGACGGCAAAATCGCGCCGCTTGAACCGGGCGTGATCAACGATGTCATCGCCTGCGGCGTTTTTAGCGTGCCCAAGCCCTTCTTTGACTAACGCACTTTTTTAATTCACGTACTTTCTTTATACTTACCGACTTTGGTCGTTTAAGACCATATGCCTTCATCGTTCCAACCAAAGGAAATATCATGGGAATTTTAAAAGAGAAGAAAATTCTGATTACCGGTTTATTGTCGAACCGCTCGATTGCTTACGGCATCGCCAAAGCCTGCCACCGCGAAGGCGCGGCGCTCGCTTTTACGTATCAAAACGAAGATGTGAAAGAGCGCGTGGAAAAACTTGCCGGTGAATTTGAAACCTCCCCGCTTCTCTATCCGTGTGATGTCTCATCAGACGCTCAAATCGACGCGCTTTTTGACGGCATCAAAAAAGAATGGGGCGTATTAGACGGCGTGTTGCATTCGGTCGCGTTTGCGCCGCGCGAATCCATCTCCGGCGATTTTTTAAACGGCGTGAATCGTGAAGCCTTCCGCACGGCATTTGATATTTCGTGTTATAGCTTTGCGGCACTGGCGAAAGGCGCGCGTCCGCTCATGCAGGGTCGCGCGGGGTCGCTTTTGACCCTATCCTACTTGGGCGCGATCAAAGCCATTCCCAATTACAACTTAATGGGGCTTGCCAAAGCAGGCTTGGAAGCCAACGTGCGCTATATGGCCTCCTGTCTGGGTCCCGAAGGCTTGCGCGTCAACGCGATTGCGGCGGGTCCCATCAAAAGCCTTGCCGCGGCAGGCATCGGCAGTTTCTCCAAAATTTTCAAACATGTGGAGCATGTCTCCCCGTTGCGCCGTAACGTGACGATTGAAGAAGTCGGCAATGTTGCCGCGTTTTACTTTTCGGAATGGGCAAGCGGCATCACCGGTGAAATCACGAACGTGGATTGCGGCTACTCCTCCATTGCGGTCGGATTGGATGAATAACCCATGACAAATCCCATGCTCACCATTGCCGTTAAGGCGGCAAGACGCGCCGGCAACATCATCATGCGCGGCGCGCGCGACCTCTCGCGCCTCACCGTTCACGCGAAAGGTCCTAAAGACTATGTGAGCGATATTGACCAATTGGCGGAAGAAGTCATCATCGACACCTTGCGCGAATCCTTTCCCGATCACGGTTTTATTGCCGAAGAAGGCACGGGCGCCGGGCTCAATCAGGAAGCGGCTTACCAATGGATTATTGATCCTTTAGACGGCACCACCAACTTTTTGCACGGCTTTCCGCAATACTGCGTTTCGATTGCGCTGGCGCAAAATAAGCAAGTGACCTTAGGCGTGATCTTTGATCCGATTCGCAACGATCTTTTCACCGCCACGCGCGGCGGCGGCGCGTTTATGAACGATCGTCGGATTCGCGTGTCCAAACAAACCCACCTGCGCGAATGTTTGATCGGCACCGGTTTTCCTTTCCGTGAAGACACGCCGATTGAATCTTACTTAAATATGATGCGCGCGCTTTTCACGCAAACCGCAGGGTTGCGCCGTCCGGGCGCGGCGGCGCTGGATTTGGCGTATGTTGCCGCCGGTTATTACGACGGATTTTTTGAGTTGAAACTGCATCCTTGGGACATCGCCGCGGGCAGTCTGATGGTTCAGGAAGCCGGCGGCATCGTGTACGACATGGAGGGCGGAAACGACTTTTTATTCGGCAATAAAGGCATTGTCGCCGCCACGCCCAAGATTGTCGAATCGTTGTTGAAACTTCTGACAGACGCAGCCGGCATCAAAAGTAATGCGCCATAAATAGAAAAAGGGCTATGTGAAGAGGCAGTAAAGTCAACACATAGCCCTTAGGTTCACTTTTGGTGGGCGATACTGGTATCGAACCAGTGACCCCTGCCGTGTGAAGGCAGTGCTCTACCGCTGAGCTAACCGCCCCAGCGAACCCAGACAGGAACGGGAATTTTAGCCGTATCGACTGTCATGATCAATCCCAAACGCGCCTCCAAAAAGTTCGAGATTGCAGTTAAATCAAAATAATCAGTTGATTTTAAAAGGAAAAAATTTTTTGCCGCGATCGGCGGCAAAAGACGGAAGTCGCAACAAAATCAAAAACCCATGCCAAAAATATATTCCGGCGCGATGCTCAATGTGGTTTTTTTTCCGCCCACCACATGATGTTGCGGTGATCAGGAATCAGGAATCAGGGTCGCCCTCATTGCGGGCTCCCGGTTTTTTCGCCATTTCTACCAAAAAGTATCCGGCTTTGCCGGTGCTTTTTGGGTAACTTCAATCGGCAAAAAGTAGATTTTCACTTTTTGCCGAATCTATCAGGGATCAGGGTCGCCCTCATTGCGGGCTCCCGGTTTTTTCGCCGTTTCTACCAAAAAGTATCCGGCTTTGCCGGTGCTTTTTGGGTAACTTCAACCGGCAAAAAGTAGATTTTCACTTTTTGCCGAACCCGCGAGTGTAGATTTTCACTTTTTGCCGAACGATTTCTGCTTTTTGCCGAACCCCAGAATCTATCTGCCGTTCGGACGAAATTTCTGCTAAAATCGCAAAGTTTAATAACGACCACAAATGGGCATTGATCGCCCATTTTTTTTTCTTACGATTTTTATGGATTTAAACGAGCTTTTGGAGCAAACGCTGCCGGCACTTGGCGTGACTTTGGTTGACCTTGAAATGTCTCCCAAAGGGCGCACCATTCGTGTCTTTATTGATACCCTTGAGTCAAGTTCGACGGGGATCACGGTGGACGATTGTGAGCGCGTGAGCCACCATCTTTCTCATCTTTTCACGGTGGAGAACGTGGACTATGACCGGCTGGAAGTTTCGTCGCCGGGGCTCGATCGTCCGTTGAAAAAAATAGCCGATTTTGCGCGGTTTGCCGGAAGTTATGCAAACATCAAACTGAACGAAAAGCTCGGCGAAACCCGGAAAATGAAAGCCTTGTTGCGTGGCGTGGAAGGCGACTGTGTGTTGGTCACTCACGAAAACACCGAATTGAAAATTGAATTTTCGCGCATCGACCGCGCGCGTCTTATCCCCGACATTCTATGGAGAAAAGCTAAATGAACAAAGACTTGTTATTGCTGGTAGAAGCCTTGGCAAACGAGAAAAACGTCCCCAGAGACGTTGTTTTTTCTGCGTTAGAGTCCGCGTTGGCGTCTGCGACAAAACGGCGCTTTAAAGAAGACGTGGATGTTCGCGTGGCCATTGATCACGAAACGGGTCTTTATGAAGCCTTCCGTCGTTGGACGGTCGTGGAAGACAACGATCACGAAGAACCCTCCCGTCAGCTGGCGATGACGGACGTGGTCGAGCAAAACATGAATTTAAACGTTGGCGACATTCACGAAGAACCGATTCCCGCCGAAGCGTTTGGCAGAATCAGCGCGCAGGCGGCCAAGCAGGTGATTTTGCAAAAAATCCGCGACGCCGAACGCGACCAAATTTTGAATGAATTTTTGGAGCGGGAAGACAATCTTTTCAACGGCGTGGTCAAAAAAATGGATCGAAGCGGCGCCTTGGTGGAGCAAGGGCGTGTCGAAGCCTTTTTGGATCGAAGCGAGATGATTCCGAAAGAATCCATGCGCGTGGGAGATCGTGTTCGCGCTTACGTGGCGCGTGTCGAAAGAAACACCAAAGGCGCGCCGCAGCTGTTACTCTCCCGCTCGTCCAAAGAATTTTTGTATCGTTTGTTTGAGTTGGAAGTCCCGGAAATCGAAGAAGGCTTGATCGAAATCATGGGCATTGCCCGTGATCCCGGCTTACGCGCCAAGGTGGCGGTTCGCTCGAAGGATAAACGTTTGGACGCCAAAGGGACGTGCATCGGGATGCGCGGCTCGCGCGTCAATGCCGTCACCAATGAATTGGCGGGTGAGCGTATTGACATCGTTTTGTGGTCTGAAAACACCGCCACGTACCTGATCAACGCGTTGGCGCCTGCCGAAATTGTCAGTATTTTCATTGACGAGGAAAAACATTCGGCGGATGTGGTGGTAAAACCGGACAACATGGCAGCAGCGATTGGGCAAAGCGGGCAAAACGTCAAACTCGCGTCGGTCCTGACCGGCTGGACTTTAAATTTAATGACCCCGGAAGAAGCACAACAAAAACGCAGTGAAGAAGAACAATCCCTGCGCCAATTGTTCATGAATCGCTTAGAGGTTGACGAAGAAATTGCCGACATTTTGATTGAAGAAGGTTTTTTAACCTTAGAACACGTGGCTTATACGCCCATCGATGAAATGCTTGCCATTGAAAGCCTTGATGAAGAAATCGTCAAAGAGTTGCGCGAGCGCGCCTTGTCGGCGTTGAACGATGACGTGCTGGCTTTGGAAGAAAGCATCAAAGATGTGGAGGAAGCCCTCTTAAATCTTGAAGGCATGAATAAATCGCTTGCCGCCAAACTTGCCAAAAACGGCATTAAAACGCGTGATGATTTAGGCGACTTAGACATCGAAGAATTAAACAACATCGTCCCGTCGATGTCCAAACGCGACGCGCAAAACTTAATTATGAAGGCGCGCGAGCATTGGTTTGCCGAGGATAACCAAGCAGAATCTGCAAGCAAATAACAACAAACCGCCGGAAACGCCAAAAGGAGAAACGCAGGAATGTCCACAACTACTATAGAAGCCCTTGCTGAGGAACTGAAAGTTTCTGTCTCCACGCTGTTGTCGCAGCTGGCGGCGGCAGGCATTCAAGGGAAAAACTCAAACGATACCTTGACCGCGCACGACAAAGCGGAATTACTGGATTACCTGCGCAAACAACGCGGCGAAACTGCCGCGCCCAAAAAACGGATCACCTTAACGCGCAAAGAGACCAGCGAAATTCGCGCCTCCGGCGGACAAGGCAAGGGAGTTCGCACCATTCAGGTCGAGGTTCGTAAAAAACGGGTTTTGGTGCGCCGCGACGAAGTCGAAGCGCAAATGGCCGCCAAAACGCCGACCCCTTCGGCAGAACCTCTTTTAGAAGAAGTCGTTCAACCGACCGCACCGGTCGTTGAAGCCCTCCCTCCCGTCTCCGAGGTTTCGGCAGAAAACGTGACGGCAACGGCAACCCAGGTCGCCGTCCCCGAAGTCGGACCCCAAGCGTCTGCCTCCGAAACAGAAGTTGCGTTACCGACAACGCCGGCAGAAACCCCAAAACCCTCATCGGCGGACGCTTCAGACACGGCGCCCAAAAAGACCAAAAAGAAACCGGAGTCTCATGAAAAACCGGCATCGTCGGACGATAAAAAATCCGCCGCCAAAAAGCCGGACGCCAAAAAGAAAAAACCCTCGTCGGAATCCGGCGCTCGTCAACCCGTATTAACGCCCAAAGAAATCGAATCGCGCAAAGAAGAAGAGCGGCGTTCTGCCGCGTTGATTGCGCGTCAACAAGAAGACGTGCGTCGCAAGCAGGAACTTGAAAACGCGCGACGCGCCAAAGTCGAACGCGCGACCGCGACCGTCGGAGACGCGGCGGAGGCGAAGAAAGCGGCAAAAGCCACACGCGGCACCTTGCATCGCGCGGCTGACGCCAAAAAAGAAAACAAAACCGAAAACAAGAAAGACACGAAGAAAAAAGCCGTCATTCGTGAAATCATCGTTGAATCGGAAGAATTCCGTCGTTCGGGTGTGCGCACCCGCGCGGAAGGCGAAGGCACATGGCGCGGGCACAAACCCAAACGCCGCACGGAAGTCAAACCGGTGGAAGCCCCGCCGCCGCCGACAGCGCCGATGGTCTACAACATTGTGGTTCCCGAAACCATTACGGTGTCCGATTTATCGCACAAAATGTCCGTGAAGGCGGCAGAGGTCATTAAAACGTTGATGAAAATGGGCATGATGGTGACGATTAACCAACCGCTTGATCAGGAAACCGCGATCATTGTGGTTGAAGAAATGGGACACAAAGCCACAGCGGCACAGCCCGATGATCCCGACGCGCTTTTGTTGGCCGACGAAAAAGCACAAAACAAATTGTCTGAGGCAGAATTACTGCCGCGTCCTCCGGTGGTCACGGTCATGGGTCACGTCGATCACGGCAAAACCTCGTTGCTGGATTACATCCGAAGAACACGGGTGGCCAGCGGGGAAGCGGGAGGCATCACGCAACACATCGGCGCCTATCACGTCGAAACCGGCAAAGGCACCATCACCTTTTTGGATACTCCGGGTCACGAAGCCTTTACGGCGATGCGTGCGCGTGGCGCGCAAGTCACGGACATTGTGATTTTGGTCGTCGCGGCGGACGACGGTGTGATGCCGCAAACCAAAGAAGCGATTGCGCACGCCCGCGCCGGCAATGTGCCGATTGTCGTGGCGTTGAACAAAATGGACAAACCGGACGCCAACCCGGAGCGTGTCAAGCAAGAGTTGGTGGCTGAAAACGTGGTGCCCGAAGAATACGGCGGCGATGTTCAGTTTGTTCCGGTCTCCGCCAAAACCGGCATGAACATCGACGCGCTTTTGGATGCGGTGTTGTTACAAGCCGAAGTCTTGGAACTCAAAGCGGCGCGCTCCACGTTGGCGCGCGGCATTGTGATTGAGTCGCGTTTGGATAAAGGGCGCGGCGCGGTCGCCTCGGTTCTGGTTCAATCCGGCACCCTGCGTCGCGGCGATATTGTGTTGGTCGGCGCCGTTTACGGACGCATTCGTGCCATGTTGGACGAAAGCGGCAAACCGGTGGTGGAAGCCGGACCTGCCATTCCCATTGAAATTCAAGGCTTGTCCGATGTCCCGTTGGCCGGTGAAGATTTGTTTGTTTTGAACGACGAGCGACGCGCGCGTGAAGTTGCGTTGTTCCGTCAAGGCAGATTCCGCGACGTTCGTCTGGCGCGTCAACACGCGGCAAAACTCGAAAACATGTTTGAAAACGTCGGCGAAAACGAAGTCAAACGTTTGCGCCTGATCATCAAAGCTGACGTTCAAGGCAGTTATGAAGCCTTGCAACAAACCTTGACCAAACTTTCCAACGAAGAAGTCAAAATCGAAATCGTTCATGCCGCCGTGGGTGGCATCACGGAGTCTGATGTTAATTTGGCGATCGCGTCCAAAGCAATCATCATCGGGTTTAACACGCGCGCCGATGCGCAATCGCGCAAACTCGCGGAACAAAACGATGTTGAGATTCGTTATTACAACATTATCTATGAAGCGGCGGATGACGTGAAAGCCGCCCTCTCCGGCTTGTTGACGCCTGAACAACGCGAACAACAACAAGGCATGATCGACGTTCGTGAAGTCTTTAAAATCCCGAAGGTCGGCACCGTTGCCGGTTGCTATGTCACCGAGGGCTTGGTTCAAAGAAACTCGCGCGCGCGCGTGTTGCGTTCCCATGTCGTCATTCACGACGGCGAATTGGATTCGCTCAAACGGTTTAAAGATGATGTGCGCGAAGTCAAAGCGGGCTTTGAATGCGGGTTGTCGTTGAAAAACTTTAACGATTTACAGCCGGGCGATCAATTGGAAGTTTATCAATGGGTGGAAGTGGCGCGAACTTTGTAAAGGGTTCGGCAAAAAGTAAATCTCTACTTTTTGTCCGTTTGAATCATTGAATATCAAGAGAAACACAACCATGAAAAAAGTTTCACCCAGAGTTCGTCGCATTGGCGATCAAATCCAACGAGAGTTGGCAGAGATTCTCCGCGATCACACCAAAGACCCGCGCATTGGGTTTGTCACCCTCACCGGCGTCGAGGTCACGGCTGACTTGGCGCACGCAAAAGTTTTTTTTACCAACATGGGCGCCATCTCGGCGGCGGCGGACGCAGAGCAGGCGTTGGCGCGCGCCGCCGGTTTTTTGCGCAGTGAAATCGCGCATCGCTTGGGTAGTTTTACGGTGCCGCAACTTCATTTTGTGTACGATGTTTCCATTGAGCGCGGAATGGAGATGTCTTATTTGATTGATCAAGCCATTGCGCAAGAATCTCATCCTCCGGCAACTTTAGCCGATACCGACACCGACAAAACGTGACCCGTCGTTTTTCGCCTTTAACCGGCGTTTTATTGCTCGACAAACCCGTAGGTATTTCGTCGAATGCCGCCCTGCAACGTGCGCGTCGATTGTTTTGCGCCGACAAAGCCGGTCACGCCGGAACCTTAGACCCGTTTGCCTCCGGGCTTTTGCCCGTGGCTTTTGGGGAAGCCACCAAACTTTTGCAATACGCCTTGTTTGCCGATAAAAAATACCGCGCCACTTTACGTTTGGGTGTCACCACCGAAACGGGCGATACGGAAGGCGCCGTGATCGACGAGCGAGATTCAAAAGATATATCGTTAATCCAAATACAATCGGTGTTTCATGCGTTACAGGGTGAGCAAGAACAGCTTCCCCCCATGTACAGCGCGTTAAAGTATCAGGGAAAACCGTATTATGAATACGCGCGGCAGGGGATCGTGATTCCGCGTCCCTCTCGTCGGATTCACGTGTTTTCGCTGGAATGGATTGCGTTTGATCCGCCCTATGTGACCTTTGATGCGCATGTGAGCAAAGGCACTTACATCAGAACGCTTGCGGAAACGATAGGCGAACATTTGCATTGCGGCGCGCATTTAACGGCATTGCGTCGAACACAAATTGGCACGTTGACGATAGACAACGCGGTTTTGTTTGAAACGCTTGAGGCGGCGGCGGATATCAAGCCCCATGGCGGCGAATCGCATGCCGGACTTAATGTTAAGCCTCATCACGGAAGTCTTTCCGCCGCGCTTTTGGACAAACTGATTCCGATCACTTGCCTTATTCCCGATTTGCCGCGCCTTCTTTTGTCTTCCGAGTTGGAGAAACGTTTTCGGTTAGGGCAGCGTTTGAGTGTTTGCCATGACGGACTTTCGGAACAATTATCCCGTCGGTCAATGCCGCACGCTTCGGGTGAGGCGTGGGTTTTTGCCGTTGAGAACGAGCATCACGCCATCATCGGCATCGGCGAAATTAAAAACGACGCACTCCACCCTGTTCGTGTATTGAATCAGGACTACGCCCCCGCTTTTGCCGCTTGTGCGTCCGCGTGATAAGAAGAGCGGACAAGCGCGCCGACGGCAGCGTGTTTGAACCCCATTTGATAAGCCTCGCGTTCAAAATGCGCGAACGTTTCGGGCGTGACATAGCGCGTCACCGGAAGATGCGCTTTGGAAGGTTGTAAGTATTGCCCGATGGTCAGCATCTCCACATCGTGCGCGCGAAGATCACGCATCGTCTCTAAAATTTCTTCGTCACGCTCTCCTAATCCCACCATGAGACCGGATTTCGTCACGATGTGCGGCGCGCGCGCTTTATAGTCTTTTAACAACATTAACGAATGCGCGTAGTCCGCGCCGGGACGCGCTTGTTTGTAGAGCCTTGGCACGGTTTCTAAATTGTGATTCAAAACATCAGGCGGCATTTGAGTCAAAAGCGTTAAAGCCGTGTCTAGGCGTTTTCTGAAATCGGGAACCAGAATTTCGATTTTGGTGTCGGGCGATTTTTCGCGCAAGCGCGCGATACACGCCGCAAAATGTGCCGCCCCTCCGTCTTTTAAATCGTCTCTGTCGACGCTGGTGATCACCACATAACGCAACTTCATCGCCGCCACCGCGTCGGCGATGTGTTCGGGTTCTGTAGAATCAAGCGGCAACGGACGCCCATGCCCGACATCACAAAACGGACAACGCCGCGTACAAATATCGCCCATGATCAAAAACGTCGCCGTGCCTTTGCTAAAACATTCGCCGATGTTCGGGCAAGACGCTTCTTCACATACGGTATGCAGTGCGTGCGCGCGTAAGGTTTGGCGAATTTCGTGAAAGCGCGGTGACGTGGGTAAAGACACGCGCAACCATGAAGGTTTTTTCAACACCGGAGCGGGAACAATTTTAATCGGGATGCCCGCCGTTTTCTCCGCGCCTTTTTGCTTCACGCCGGGGACGGGGCGCGATCGGGTGATTTTTTGTGTCTCGGTATCGTTCATGATGATTTATATCGTTATAAGATCAATTAAATGTTTTGCCAACGCCTCTCCCGCTTCATCAAAAGACGGCAATAAATCGTCGGCGATTAAATCTTTCAGGCGCGTCATCGGCATGCCCGGGTAGCCGCACGGGTTAATATTCAAAAAAGGATCAAGCGATACCGTCAGATTCACCGAAACGCCGTGATAACTACATCCGTTTTTGATTTTAAGACCCAACGACGCCATTTTTGTTTCCGTGTCGGCTATTGTCACATAAACGCCGGGACGTTCGGAAGAGCCGTAAGCGACCACCCCCAACGACGCCAACCAATGTACGACGGATTGCTCGATCATGCGCACCATTTGGCGCACATTGATTTTTCGCCGTCGCAAATTCACTAAGGGATAAAGGATAAGTTGACCCGGTCCGTGATACGTGATTTGCCCGCCGCGATCGGTTTTGATCACGGGGATGGTCGTTTCGCGCAATAAGTGTTCGCGCTTGCCGGCAAGCCCCAACGTATAAACGGGAGGATGTTCCACAATCCATATTTCGTCTTCCGTATCGTCTTCACGCGCGGCGGTAAACTCGCGCATCGCGTCTAAACACGGCTCATAATCGACCTGCCCGAAATGGCGTATGGCAACACCGCGGTAAGTGATGATCCGGCAAGAATTTGTCACGCCCCCTCCTTGGCAATCCCCAAAACCGGCGCGCGATAAATTTGGGGCAACCCCCAAACCGGAGGATAATCAACGCCGGAGAGATAAAGCCCTGCCGCAGAAAAGGTGGGCGCGCTTAATGTTCGGTCGCGCTTTTCCAATAACTCCGCCGGAAAGGTCGGCGGCTTTTGTCCGTTGCCCACCCAAATCAACGCGCCGATGATGTTTCTGACCATGTGATGCAAAAAAGCATTGGCGGAAAACTCAAACCGAATCCAATCGTCGTGACGTGTCACCCCGCACCGCGTCAGTGTTTTCACCGGCGAGGCGGCTTGACACAAAGACGCGCGAAACGATGAAAAGTCGTGCGTGCCCAAAAGCGCGTTCGCCGCCATCTGCATCGCCTCTACATCCAACGCGCGATGATACCAACCCGCCTTCCCCGCCCAAAGCGCGGGGCGCGTCGGACGATTAAGCAACCAATACACGTAGTGCCGCGACGTGGCGCAAAACCGTGCGTGAAAATCGGCGGACACCGGACGCGCCCACAGCACCGAAACACTGTCCGGCAAATAAGTATTGACCCCGCGTGACCACGCCGACAAGGGACGATGAACGGCAATATCCGCGTGAACCATTTGCGCGGTCGCGTGAACCCCCGTATCCGTGCGTCCGGCGGCAACCACCGAAACCGGCGCTCCCGCAATGCGGGCTAACGCTAACTCCAATGCCTCTTGCACGGTGGGGCAAGACGAGGGGTTGTCGTCGGAAAGACGCCGACGTTGGGTTTGCCAACCGCAAAAACCTGCCCCGTCGTACTCCAACAAAAAAGCGTATCGTTGCGATGTGGTCATGGATAAGAACAATAAATTTGGATGGATGTATCAGTGTAAGGGCAATGTTAGCATGCACACGAGGGTGCGCAAGGCGCGTCGTGCCGAAGTCGCAGAATCCACACGCCGCGTAGCGGCGTTATTCTTAACTTGATCCGCATTCCGAAGACAAGGCTTGCCTCACTCCTTCGATTTTGAATCCGTGCTGTTTAAGAGGGTTTTGGGGAACATCTCGTCGTTGGCTTCTTCCTCGAAAAGCTGCTTCTCGATAGCCAATTGAAGAACGTACAGCCGTTCCTTCGCCCGACGATGAGAGACGCTTGCCCACAACATCGCGATCAGCAGGAAAGGAATCGCCACGACCACGATCAAAGCGATCCATAAAGGAAAAGACCTCGTCACCTTTTCCAGAAATATCAGAGCTATCGACACGAAAAATATCGCGGTCAACGCGCGATTGATCTTCGCTAACCGCAATACCTTTTTTTCAGGAACTTTTCTTGTTCAAGCCACTGTGGATTCATGGGAAGTCTCGCTGCCTATAGGGGGGTCAAACGATATTGTACGCACCCTCCTTTTTTTAATAAAGAAGGCTTTTATTGGAGTATGATGCAATATTTCATTGCCCACACATCAAGGAGACTTTATGGGAGCCAACATTCCGCAATTACTCGAAGCCGCAAAAAGCGGCGTCGGTTTGCCGAGAAAACCGGAAACAAAAACCGCCTCAAAGAAATCCGCCGCCAAACCGCCCAAGAAAAACATAAGCCGCGCTACGGATAAACCCGCTCATGCGTCCCGGAAAAAGCCCTCGCCCGTGCAGCAGGTACACGAAAAAATGGTCAAGGTGATCGAATCCGTCAGCCATGCGCCGCAAGCCCATTTGGTGGCCACCGCGCCCCACGGCACCTCGGAAGACAGCACCCGCGCCGAATTGCCGCAATCCTACCCTTATAAGTCAAGAATGCGCCGCAATGAATATGAGTCCACCAAGCAGAAACTGCAAATCGAGCTCTTAAAAGTTCAAAATTGGGTCAAACAGACCGGGCAACGTCTTTTGCTGGTGTTTGAAGGACGGGACGCCGCCGGCAAGGGCGGGACCATCAAACGCTTTATGGAACATTTGAATCCTCGCGGCGCGCGCGTGGTGGCGTTGGACAAACCCACGCCCATTGAGCAAAGTCAATGGTACTTCCAACGCTATATTTCGCATTTTCCGACCGGCGGCGAAATCGTGTTTTTTGATCGCTCGTGGTATAACCGCGCGGGCGTTGAGCGCGTGATGGGCTTTTGCACCCCGACGCAGTATCGGGAGTTCATGCGTCAGGTGCCCGAAGTCGAAAGAATGTGGGTCAACAGCGGCATTCTTTTATTCAAGTATTGGTTTTCGGTGAGCCGCGAAGAACAATTGCGTCGCTTTATCTCACGACGCGACGATCCTTTAAAACATTGGAAGCTCTCGCCGGTGGATATTCAATCGCTGGACAAGTGGGACGAATACACCGAAGCCAAAAACGCGATGTTCTTTCATACAGATACCGCAGACGCGCCTTGGACAGTCATCAAGTCTGACGACAAAAAACGCGCACGGATCAACTGCTTAAAACACTTTTTATACCGCCTGCCCTATCCCGATAAAGACACGGATATTGTGACGCCGCCCGATCCTTTGCTGGTCGGGAAAGCCGCCAACATCCAAGAGCTCGCGGAAAATATCCCCGAAAAGTTGTCATCACCGTTTGAAATATCAAACGCCGTCTTTTGACGGCGTTTTTTTAAGCATTGCGTGTTTAATCTGGGCAA
>JAIRPA010000141.1 GCA_031257235.1 Burkholderiales bacterium
CAACATTCGCCTTTCCTCCAAAAAAGGATCGGGCTTTGACTGTCCTTTTTTGGTGACTATTACCGGCAAAAAGTAGGTTTTCACTTTTTGCCGAACCTCTGATCCCTGATCCCCGATTCCTGTTTTCGCTTTTTGCCGCCGAGCTTGCACCTTTTCGCCAAATTGTGCCAGAATGACCCCACAAGACCGTGCCCCCCTCCCCGAATGAATCTTCTTTGAAATGCCACAGGTCTTAACCAAGCTCGCTTTGCCGTCATTTTTATCGGCAAAACGTTTTTCTCCATCCTTTTGGAAAAGGGTTTTTGTTATGAAAAAATTATTATGCCTTGGCACGCTTGCCGTGATCTTTTTCTTCCCCGTGGTCTCTTTTGCAAGAGACACCGTCCATCAATTTGATTTCCAAAGTGTTGTTGATGCGGCCCTTAAAGACGGTCAGTTAGACGGCACCGTGAAGTTTTATCTCAAAGGCGCGAAAGTCCCCGGCAAAGTCACCAAAACCTTTTCGGAGGATGTCTCCAATAAAAAAACCAACGCCGCCAACAAAACCGATGAAGAAGCCTGCGCGTGGGCTTTGCGGTCTGCGTTGATTGCCTTTCAAGACAGCGCGAAACGCCAAAACGCCAACGCCGTGGTGGACATCGTCAGTTACTACAAAAAGAAAGAGTTTTCAAGCGCGACCCAATACGAATGTCACGCCGGCACTTTTGTCTCCGGCGTTGCCATCAAAGGGCGTCCCGCCATCGTTAAATAATAAAAATACGCGGCGCGACAAGGTTTTTTTCACGCCCAACCCCCAAGGCGGAGGCTTTTAGAATCCGCCTTTTTCGCGTTTGCGCGAAAGACGGATCGGTGTGATAATGTGCGGCTTTCGGGGTGTAGCACAGTCTGGTAGTGCGCTTGCTTTGGGAGCAAGATGTCGGGAGTTCGAATCTCTCCACCCCGACCACATTCAATCTTAAGACTTTTCAAAATACGGTGTTTGATTTTTGGACACGAATGGCGCAAAGGTCTTTTTTGATGATCGAGTCAATGACATCTTTTTGTGCGCCCGTAGCTCATCCGGATAGAGCACCAGCCTTCTAAGTTGGGGGTAACAGGTTCGAGTCCTGTCGGGCGTACCAAATGACAGGCGCGCCAAAAAGTGAAAACCTCCTTTTTGGCGGTTAAAAGTCAGCAAAAAAATACCGGCAAAGCCCGATACTTTTTTGCGGAAAAGGCGATAAAACCGGATTGCGGGTCAAGAACGCTTGTTTCAGGGATCAGGAATCAGGGCTCGTCATTTAAGCGCGCAGTTTGCTTTAGCAAACGAAGTCGCAGAATCCATGTCGCCTTTCCCGAAAAAAATCGTCGGGGTCTCCCCGCGATTTTTTGGAAATTCACACCGGCAAAAAGTAGGGGTTTACTTTTTGCCGAATAAAAAAAGGGGGTGGCTACGAAGTGGCCGGGGGTTTGCGTTTCGCCTTTCCTACAAAAAATCATCAGGGTTCCCCTGTGATTTTTTGCAAATCATGATCGGCAAAAAGTACCACTTTTTGCCGAATCCCCGGTAAGCGTACAATGATCCCTTCACATTGGGGTTGATGATTCTCGTGTTGTCTTCGTTTAAAAACACTTCGTCGCGCGGGTGGGCTTACTTATCCTTAGTGTCCACCGCGATGTTTTGGGGAAGTAACGCCGTGGTGGCGCGCGGATTATTAAACGAATTATCGCCCGCCACGCTTGCGTTTTTGCGCTGGGGCATCGCGCTTGCCGCCTTAGCTCCGTTTGTGTGGCACGAGCGTCACGCCATGATTTCCGTCTTGAAGCGCCACCCTAAAATCATGCTGTGCTTAGGCGCGACCGGTTTTGCACCCAACGCGCTTTTGTCGTACTTCGGCTTGCGCGGCTCAACCGCCATTTTGATGGGCTTGATGAATTCCGTCGTGCCGGTGATGGTGCTTTTAATCGTTGCCTTATGGGCAAAACGTCTTCCCAAACGCTTGGAAGCCATCGGAATGACTTTATCTTTTCTGGGCGTGATCGGTATTTTGATTCGCGGCGACGTTCATGTGCTGGTGAATCTGCATCTCTCCGGGTTTGATCTTTTGGTGCTTTTGGGTTTGATCGTCTGGGCGTTTTATACGGTGATCTTGATCGAGCGACCGCGCGATTTGACTTTACCCGGCTTTACTTTTTTGGCGGGTATTTTAGGCTTCATCATGATTTTGCCTTTCGTGATTTTTGATTGGGCGGGCAACGGCATTCCACATCTTTCGGCGCATCAATTCGGGCTTGCTTTTTATATCGCGCTGGCGCCAACGTTATTGTCGATGCTTTTGTTTAATTTTGCGGTGGCGGTGGTGGGTCCTGTTCAATCGGGCATCTTTACTCATTTGGTGCCGCTTTTTTCCGCCGTGTTTGCCACGGTCTTCATTCACGAATCGCTGCACGTTTATCACGTTGTCGGCTTTGTCTTGATTGTCTCCGGCGCGATACTGTGTTGCTTCAAGCGCGAGGCATCCATGGTTTATCGTCCGCCTCAAAAGCCCACGCCTTGATCCATATAATTCTGTTATCCTGACACGTCCGGCACGACATCAACCACGACGATCCACCCCACGATGACCCCTGAAGA
This sequence comes from Burkholderiales bacterium, assembly GCA_031257235.1. GTDB lineage: Bacteria > Pseudomonadota > Gammaproteobacteria > Burkholderiales > Casimicrobiaceae > UBA931. The sequence continues at coordinate 2,615 of JAIRPA010000141.1, forward strand.
ACTCAGAAATTTACGCACCCGATTTTGCTATACCGTGGAAGAAGCGGCGTATTGGATCGGCGAGACCACGATAGCGGTTTGGCAATCCTACGAAGACGGCAAAAAACCCGTCCCCAAAGAAATGGCGGAACGCATGGAGATGATCAACCTCTGGTTTCAAGCCACGGTAGACAGCACGGCGCAACACTTACGGCAGGAGCCGCAAGCCGCGCTGATCACTTTGATTTGGTACGACGACATCAATGATTGGCTGGACACGGGTCACAAGTTTTTATTTTTGTGGCGGGCTTATTTACAAGTCTGTTTGAAGCTCAAAGAAATGTTTAATGATTTTATTGTGTTGCACCGCTTTGATAAAGACGCTTTTGCCGCGTGGGTGAAAGAGAATCATCTGCAAGACGAGCCGGTCGACGATAACCTAACCTTGCGCTGGGCAAGCGAAACGACACTCACGACGATGGCGCAAACTCCGACGACGACGCAGTAACGGCGTTTGGCAAAAAGCGTTTCGGGGATCAGGGATCGTCATTCTGCGCGTAGGCGCGGAGCGCCGAAGTCACAGAATCCATACAGCCAAAGGCTACCGACGCGCAAAGCGCGTCGTCATTGCGGGCTTGCCCAAAAAACGTCATTTGCATGGAAACACTTCCAATTTGCATCAAATAAGAATGTTTCTCATTATCAATAAAAGTGCTACAATCCGCGTCACTTCATACCTTAACAACACGTAAAGAGGATTCATGATGCCGGTCGTCACCCTAGATAGCGTCCCTTTCGGACAACAGGCGCTCATCACCGAGCTTGCCGAAAACGCCGCACCTTTTCGTCGCAAATTATTGGCTATGGGCATCACCCCCGGATGTTTATTGCGCGTGATTCGCGTCGCGCCTTTAGGCGACCCCATTGAGATTGAAATGCGCGGCTTTCATTTATGTTTACGTCGCAACGAGGCGGCGGCCATCAAGGTGGAAATCACATGCTAATCGAACATTCCGCACAAAAAGCCCCCGGTTATCAAATCGCGTTAATCGGCAATCCCAATTCGGGCAAAACAACCTTATTCAACGCCTTGACCGGCTCGCATCAACAAACGGGAAACTGGCCCGGCGTGACCGTTGAAAGAAAAACCGGCGCTTATAAGTTTCGCGCCGAATCGTGCGACGCCGCCAAATTAGCCCCCGAAAAAGCCAAAGAAAAAGTCTTATATTCGGTCAACGTGGTTGACCTGCCCGGCACTTACGCGGTGGAAAGCTCGCAGACGCACATTTCGCAAGATGAATTGATTGCGCGTCAATTCTTATTGACCGAGAAAAAAACACTCATCATCAATATTGTCGATGCCGGCAATTTACAACGCAATCTATATTTAACCTTCCAGCTTTTGGAATTGGGTCAACCGATGATTGTCGCGTTGAACATGATGGACGAAGTTCGACGCAAAGGAGAAACCATCGACGTGGCCGCGTTGGAAGCGCGGTTGGGGTGTCGGGTGGTGCCGATTGCCGCAAGCCGCAATGAAGGCATCGACACCCTGCGAGAAGTCATCCATGAAGTTGCCGCAAGCTCCGCGCGGGTGATCCCCAAAATCGCCACCTTGACCGAACAACGCGAAGCCGAACTTTTTGCCTTCCTGCAAAACATCTCCAGCACCAGCGAGCTACACCGTTTCTCCCGTTGGCAATTATTAGACGCCGTGTTGTTGCCGGAAAACGATCACCGATACGATGAAAAAACGCGCACGGAAATTGCCGCGTGCCGCCAATTGATTGCCCAATGGGGCAACGGAGAAATTGATATTGCCCTAGCCTCCGCGCGTTATGAAGCCATTGACGCTCTATGCGCCGATCTCATCCAACGCCCCGGTCAAGCCAACCCTTCCTTAACCGCCAAAATTGATCGCTTGGCTTTAGGGCGCGTTGCCGGCGTGCCCGTGTTTTTGGCGATGATGTATTTAATGTTTTTCTTAGCCATCAATGTCGGCGCGGTCTTCATCGACTTCTTCGATATTTTATTCGGCACGATTTTCGTGGACGGTTTGAATCACTTATTGACATGGATGAACATGCCGCAATGGGTGGTCGCGGTCGGCTCCAACGGGTTGGGCGGCGGCATTCAAACCGTCTCCACCTTTGTGCCGGTGATCGGTGCGATGTTTTTGTGTTTGTCGTTTCTTGAAGACTCCGGTTATCTTGCGCGCGCGGCGGTGGTCGTGGATCGCGTGATGCGGGGCATCGGCTTGCCGGGCAAAGCCTTTGTGCCGATGTTGGTCGGTTTCGGATGTAATGTTCCCGCCATCATGGGGACGCGCACCTTAGAGAGTCCGCGCGATCGTTTGATCTCCATCATGATGATCCCCTATATGTCTTGCGGCGCGCGTCTGCCGGTCTATGCGTTACTGGTGGCCATCTTCTTTCCGGTCAACGGACAAAATGTTGTATTTACTTTATACATAGGCGGAATACTGATTGCCGTCTTAACGGGGCTTGTATTAAAACATACGCTTTTAAAAGGGGCGATTACTCCGTTTATTATGGAATTGCCGCCGTATCGTGTCCCGACCTTGCGCAATATGTTGATGCTCACGTGGGAGCGTCTGCGCTCGTTCATGATTCGTTCGGGCAAAGTCATTGTGGGCATGGTGATTGTCTTGAGTTTCTTTAATTCTTTGGGGTCGGACGGCACGTTTGGCAATGAAGACACGGATAAATCCGTCTTGGCCACCGTAGGCAAAGCCATCACACCGGTGTTTTCTCCGATGGGCATTACCGAAGACAACTGGCCGGCGACGGTGGGCATCTTCACCGGCATCTTAGCCAAAGAAAGTGTGATCGGCACCTTAAACGCGCTTTACGCGCAAAGCGGCACGGCACAAAACAAAGCCCTTGCCGAGGATACCCCTGACGATGAAGTCGCCGACAATCCTGACTCAAGCGAGGATGTCGCTGCCTCCACCGACGCGCCGGAAGAAGCGGAAACCGCAGAAGACGAGGACGAAGGTTATCATCCGCTTGCCGGCATCAAAGAAGCCTTTGCCACGATCCCGGAAAACTTCGGCAACTTATTATCGGGGTTGACGGATCCCTTATCCATCAGCGCGTCTTTGGCGCCAAGCGATGAGCCGGACACCGTAGCCGGGGTGCCCACCACCACGGCCAACAATATTCGCGCCGCGTTTGGTACGTCGGCGGCGGCGTTCGCGTTTTTGATTTTTGTTTTGTTGTATACCCCGTGCGCGGCGGCGTTAGGCGCGGTTTATCGTGAAGCCGGCGGCAAATGGATGGCAATGGTGGCGTTGTGGGCGTTGTTGCTTGCGTGGGTGTTTGCGACGGCGTTTTATCAAGCCTCTTTGGTTTCGGTCTCGCCACAGGCAAAACTGTGGTTGATCGGACTATCGACGGGGCTTGTCGCGCTCTTTTTTGTCTTGCGGCTTTTTGCGCATAAAGAAGAGAAGACGCTTGCCCTGCCCCAAACGGCATCGGGCAAAGACCTCCCGCCGTGTTGTCGCTAAGAGGGGGGCGGCGTTTCAGGGATCAGAGGTCAGGGATCAGGGATCAGAGCGCCGTCATTTAAGCGCGCCCGAAGCGAAGTCGCAGAATCCACACGCCGCCAAAGGCTGCGTCATTGCGGACTTGATCCGCAATCTGGTTTTATCGCTGTTCCTACAAAAAAGTATCCGGCTTTGCCGGTACTTTTTTGGAAAAGATTAACCGGCAAAAAGTAGGGTTTTACTTTTTGCCGAACTTATTCGAAGACTATGTTATTGATTGAACTTAGAGATTATGTAAAAGAAAGGCAAGAAGCCTCGCTTGCCGAAATCGCCTCGCGCTTTAAACTCCCCGAAAGCGCGTTAGAGGCGATGATGCAACACTGGGTGCAAAAAGGCGTCATTGAGGTCAAAACCGCCGATTCGCCATGTTGTCGCGGATGCAAAGGATGCAAAAGCCGTTGCGCGTTGATTTATCGGTGGTTCGACAAAAAGTAAAGGGGCGGCAAAAAGGACTACTTTTTGCCGTCGAGGTTGGCGTCTCCCATCACCGCATTTA
>JAIRPA010000153.1 GCA_031257235.1 Burkholderiales bacterium
TGCTTCATCGTGTTGACAAAACCCGTCGAAAATAAATACACCTCGTCGATTGTGCCGTCAGAATAGCCGTCAAACACCGGCTTTAACGGACCGACCAACCGCTCAATATGCGGCACATCGCCTAAATGAGTCACGGTGGAAATGACCGTTGCGCCCATGCGCCCTAAAAAGCCCGCGCCTTTGTTGCCAATGGCAACATATTGAACCTCTTTGCCTTCGGCAATCCATTTTTTGTGCTGATTCAACACCATGCGCAAAATGTTCGTGTTCAACCCGCCGCACAAACCTTTATCGGTCGTGATGACCACAGCGACCACCCGTTTGACCGTGTCTCGCTTCACCAAAAACGGATGACGATACTCCGTGTTTGCCTGCGCGACGTGGGACGCGATGTATAACATCCGCTCCAGATAGGGACGCGACGCGCGCATTCTGTCCTGCGCCTTTTTCATCTTAGACGCCGCGACCATCTCCATCGCCTTGGTGATCTTGCGCGTGTTTTGAACGCTCTTGATCTTATTGCGAATTTCTTTTGATCCCGACATGGTTCTCCCTTGCTGTGCGGTTAGTACGTTCCGGTTTTCTTGAAATCGGCAATCGCTGCGGCAAGGGCTTTGTCGTCTTCATCCGACAACGCCTTGCTCGATTCGATCCGCCCCATTAACTCGGCGTACTTGCTCGCCATAAACTGCCGCATCGCCGATTCAAACGACAAGGCTTTGTCCACCGGCACATCATCGAAGAAACCGCGATCCACCGCAAAAAGCGTCAACGACATTTCCGAAACCTGCAAAGGCTCGTATTGCGGTTGTTTCATTAACTCCGTGACCATGCGACCGCGATCCAACTGCTTGCGCGTCACTTCGTCTAAGTCAGAGGCAAACTGCGCAAACGCCGCCAGCTCGCGGTATTGCGCCAACGCCAGACGAATCCCGCCGCCTAACTTTTTGACGACTTTTGTCTGCGCCGCACCGCCCACGCGAGACACCGAAATACCGGCGTTGATCGCGGGACGAATCCCCGAATTGAAAAGATCGGTCTCAAGGAAAATCTGACCGTCCGTGATGGAGATCACGTTGGTCGGCACAAACGCCGTCACGTCTCCGGCTTGAGTTTCAATGATCGGCAATGCCGTCAACGAACCGGTTTTTCCCTTGACGGCGCCCTTAGTAAATTTTTCGACATAGTCTGCGTTGACGCGCGCGGCACGTTCCAACAAACGGGAATGCAAATAAAACACGTCGCCCGGATAGGCTTCACGCCCCGGCGGACGGCGCAACAACAACGAGACTTGACGATAAGCCCACGCCTGCTTGGTTAAATCATCATAAATAATCAGCGCGTCTTGACCGCGATCACGGAAGTATTCACCCATCGTACAACCGGAATAAGGCGCGATGTATTGCATGGCCGCAGACTCCGACGCCGACGCCGCGACAACAATGGTGTATTCCATTGCGCCGTGTTCTTCAAGCTTTTTAATCACGCTTTTGATCGACGAGGCTTTCTGACCGATGGCCACGTAAATACAAATCAAATCTTTGCCTTTTTGATTGATGATCGTGTCGATCGCTACCGCCGTCTTCCCCGTTTGACGATCGCCGATGATCAATTCACGCTGACCGCGTCCGATCGGCACCATAGAATCAATGGACTTTAACCCCGTTTGCACCGGTTGCGACACCGACTGACGCGCAATCACGCCCGGCGCCACTTTTTCGATCACGTCGGTCATCTTTGCGTTGATCGGGCCTTTGCCGTCCACCGGCTGCCCCAAAGAATCCACGACACGCCCGATCAGCTCAGGCCCGACCGGCACTTCAAGGATGCGCCCCGTGCATTTCACGGTATCCCCTTCGGTGATGTGTTGGTATTCGCCCAACACCACCGCGCCGACGGAATCGCGCTCCAAGTTCAATGCGAGACCAAACGCATTGCCCGGAAACTCAAGCATTTCGCCTTGCATCGCGTTGGATAATCCGTGAATGCGGCAAATACCGTCTGTCACGGAGACAACCGTCCCTTGCGTTTTGACTTCAACACGATTGTCGATATTCTGAATTTTGTTCTTAATCAGTTCACTGATTTCGGAAGGGTTTAACTGCATCATTTCCTCACCACCTTTTGGGTATAGTTCCATTAAAACCGGTTAAGGCGCGCGTAACGCTTGCGCCATTGATTGAAGACGACCGCGCACCGATGCGTCTATGACCTGATCGCCCACGAAAAGCCGAACACCACCGATCAAAGACGGATTCACCGAGACTTCGGTTTCCACGCCTTTGCCGGCGCGCTCTTTTAAAATCGATTTGATGGCGGCAATTTGCGCTTCATCAATCGGCAAAGCCGTCTCGATTCTCGTTTGAACGATATTTTCCGCCGCGTCTTTGCGCGCTTTAAAAAGCGTTTCGATCTCCGGCATCAACGTTAATCGTTTCGCGCGGGTCAAGACATCCACAAACCGCTTGCCGTCGGGACCAAGTTTATCCTCACCACAGACCGCAACGATTGCGGCGATTTTGTTTTCCGCCGTCACATTAGGGTCGTCTAAAAAAACGCTCATTTTGGCGTCAGCACAAACGGCGCGCAAAAAAGACAAACGGGCAAGCCAAAGAGCAAGACTTTTTTGTTCCAAAGCCAAAGAAAAAACAGCTTCGGCGTAAGGACGGGCAACGGTTAATCGTTCAGCCATGTTTTACCCGCCTCAAAGCTGTTGTTTTAACGCTGTCAATAAAGCAGCGTGGGTTTTGGGATCAACTTCGCGCTCAAGAATTTTGGCCGCTCCCGCCACCGCGAGTTCTGCGACTTGATCGCGCAATTTCTCTTTGGCGCGCGAAAATTCCTGCTCGACTTCCGCTCGTGCCGCGGCGACGATACGAGCCGCTTCTTCACGCGCTTCCGTGCGACCTTTCTCGACGGATTCGACTTTTTGCCTTTCCCCCTGAGACACGATGTCTTGAGCTTGCGTCCGCGCTTTCAAAAGCATCTCTTCGATGCGTTTTTCCGCTGCCGACAAATCCTTTTTGCCTTGCTCTGCCGCCGCAAGACCATCGGCAATCTCTTTTTGACGTGCTTCTATCGCGCGCATCAAAGGAGGCCAAATCAGTTTGGCGCAGAAGATGATGAGGGCAACGAATACCGCCGCCTGCATCAGCATCGTCAGATTAATATTCATGGCGAACCTTTCGGGTCGTTAAATTACTGAACCACCGACAAAAGCGGGTTCGCAACCGCAAACCACAGCGCAAGACCCACGCCGATGATGAACGACGCGTCAATCAAACCTAAAAGCAAAAAGACTTTGACTTGCAATTGCGGCATCAATTCCGGTTGACGCGCCGCGCCTTCCAAGAATTTCGAGCACATAATGCCGATGCCCACGCAAGCGCCCAACGCGCCAAGACCGATAATTAAGCCGATCCCGACTGCCGTGGAAGCCTGAATTTGAGCCAATAACATGAGATTTTCCATTTTGTGTTTCCTTTCCTTATCGGAGTTTTTTAAAAGTTAAACGCCGGGGTTAATGATGTTCGTGCGCCATCGACAAATAGACGACGGTGAGCATCATAAAAATGTATGCTTGCAACGTTACAATGAGGATGTGAAAGATCGCCCAGCCTAAATCCAACAACCCGCCAAGCGTCACGCCAAGCCAACTATTCGCCGCCCACATCCCCAGCAGCAAAAAAATCAATTCGCCTGCGTACATGTTGCCGTAAAGCCGTAAGCTGTGCGACAACGGTTTTGACAAATATTCGACGATATTCATCAAAAAATTCGGAATCCATAACAAAAAGTGCGCGCCGAACGGCGCATTGAATAATTCGTGTATCCAGCCGCCGATGCCTTTGACTTTGATGCTGTAGTAAATCATCATCAAGAACACCGATAGCGCCAAAGCAAAGGTCGTGTTGACATCCGCCGTCGGGACAAAACGCCATGCGGCATGTTCGCCGCCCACTGTGGACACCCCTTTGGCCATCACGTCAATCGGCAAAAAATCCATGCAGTTTAAAAAGAAAACCAACACAAAGGCGGTCATCGCAATCGGCGCGACCCAAGGACTTTTCCCGTGATAAATTTCTTTGACCTGATTATTGATGGCCGAGAGCAACATCTCGACTAAGGCTTGACGCTTGGAAGGAACGCCGGCAGTCGCGGCGCGTGTGACCAGCCATAAAAAACCGAATACCAAAAACGCGACGACGATGGTCGTCAACAATGTGTCCACATGCACCGTCCAAAACCCGCCGTGTTCGGGTTGCGCCAAATGCGTTAAATGGTGCTGCATATAAGAAGAAGGCGTTAAACCGCTTTCCGTTGTCATCGCTTTTCCTTCGTATTATCTTTCGTGTGAATCGCTTTTTTTGGGACTTTGTGTAAGAAGCGCCGCCGCAAACACAAACGCTGTCAGGATAAATGTCACAAAAAAGGCGGTTGCCGATATTTTCCGATAAAAAATCAATACCAAAACCAAAAGTACCACCATCACCGCAATCTTGACCGCCTCTGCACAAAAGAGACGGACTAATGTCCGTCCTGCGGTCATTGGGCGACTTCCCCATTTCATTGCGCCGGCGTAGGCGACATTGGCGAGCATGTTGACCATTCCCCCTAATGCCGCCGAAATGACGCCGGAGACTTCAAAAAACCATCCAAACACGATTCCCGACGCCAACGTCACCATGAATTGCCCGATTAAAACCGTTTTGATCGGCGAAACGTCAAGCGGTTTGAGCATGGGTTCTCCGCAATGGTGTGATGCGTGACTATTGGATACTTTTATCGGCGCGATAAACGCGCTTTAAAAAACTTGCCGATTTTAAGTGCTTTTAGCGGTATGCGCAAGCCAAATCTTTAATTCCGGACGGAATATGACGTGCAAGGGGGAGGCGGTAAAAAGTAAAAACCGTTCGGCAGAAAGTGAAAAGCGACAACCCGACGGCAAAAAGCGGGACTTTTGCCGAACGATCCCAAAGGTCTCAAATTATTCTTCAAGAAACTCCGCGGAGGAATAAACTTCCTGCACGTCATCCAAAGATTCAAGCGCGTCGATCAGTTTCTGCATTTTTTCGGCGTCTTCCCCTTTTAATTCCACCACCGTGGAAGGCACCATCGAAACTTCGGCAAAAGAGGGATGTAAGCCGCCACGGGTCAGCACGTCTTTAATGGCCACAAATTCGTAAGGATCGGTGATCACCTCAACGCTGCCGTCTTCGTTGGTCAGAACGTCTTCAGCACCGGCATCAATCGCAAGCTCCATGATTTTGTTTTCGTCAGCGCCCGGCTCAAAAACGATCTGACCGCAGTGCTTGAACAAAAACGCCACCGAGCCGTCCGTCCCTAAATTGCCGCCGTGCTTTGAAAAGGCATGACGCACGTCAGCGGCGGTACGCACGCGGTTGTCCGTCATCGCGTCAACA
>JAIRPA010000135.1 GCA_031257235.1 Burkholderiales bacterium
GCTTGGCTTCTGTCGGTGTCTTGCGCCTCTGTGCTTTTGATTTTCGGCAAGTAGAGTTTGGACAATGCCGCCTGCAGTTTGCCGTTTTTGGTGCCGCTGGCTAACGCATTTTCCCACTCAAACGTTCCCGCGATTTCATTGCCGTCCACGTTAAAGCGCCAACACGAAACCGGATGCGAGCGACAGAGCTCGCTCCCCGTGCCGCTGGTCTGCGCGATGATTTTCGCGTCGTGAATGACTCCCTCCCGAAGCACGACTTCAGGCGAGACAAGATCGAATCGAATCGGGATCGACAAACTTTCAAGGTATGAATCTTCTTGATTGCCCGCGAGTTGCTCGTATAAGCGATACCATTCGTTGACATGAAAAGCGGGCATCGTGGCGTGAACAACAATTTGATTGTTCGCGGGCAATCCGACTTCCGTCCCGCCCAACGTCACGGCGGCGCGCGATAACTGCCATTGATCTTTGACGCGCTCTTGAAGTGCCACCCACGCCAACGGAAATTCGTCCGCGTGATAATCGACGTACCAAATATCTTGTTTGCCTTGCGCGCGACGAATACGTAACGGCGCTTCCAGTCCTGCCGGTTTATTCATGGGCGCGGGCAGGTCAATCGCAATGCCGGTCATGGGCGAGGAAATCGTCCATTCCGACAATCGCGCCGTCCGCGTGACTTTAATCGCCCATGTTGAACTGCCGGACACATGTGTGAATCCCGTCCACCCGTAAACCTCTTTTAAGGTGCCCGCGTCAAAGGTTCCCTGACTTTGAAACAAGATACCGTCTTTGACATTGTTTAATTGCGCGACGGCATCGCCGCCCAACACGTTGAATTTTAATTGCGGCGCGGCGACTTCTTTATCGGTGAAGGTGGCCACGCCGTTGATGTGAGACATCGGCGGCACATCGGGCAACAAAAGCGCGGCGTCGGACAAACGCAAACGCCCGTTGATGATGGTGGTGGCTTCATCTTCAAGCGAGAGCGGAATATCCAGCGTTAGGTTTAAAGCGACACTTCCCTGCCCCTTTGCGTCATCCAAGAGATGATCCATCTTTTCTTTGACCGGCGTTTGCGCGACAAAATTTAAATACGCGGATAAATCTCCCTCCGCATTGCCTTTGACCGTTAAATGCGGAAATTCGGCGTTTAACTTTTGAACGGCAACCACGGCGTCGGTCACGCGCGCGGTGTCAACCTGTCCTTTTTGAGCGGTGATGGTCATCGTCGCGTTTTGAAAAGACAAATCGGCTTCAATCTCGTGAATCGGCATCCAGTCAGGCTGATATTGCAGTGTGCCGCCCGTCACATGCGCCGTGATGGAAAAAATGCCGGTCTCCGGGGCTTCATCAAACGGAAAATGGCGCAGCTCCCCCTGCAACGCTAATGAAGCATGATCGGCGTTGCCGGCAAGAAGGGCGTCGCGCAACCAATCTCGGACACGATGCCCGACGATGTTCGGGATATAACGATAAGCACCGGTAGCTTTGGCGCGCGTGATGTTGCCTTTTAAATCAATCACGCCCCAATGGTCATCGGCGCGCCAAGTGCCGTCTACCGTACCTTCAAGGTCATCGTTTTGTACATGCAGTTTTTCAAAGGTCAGTCCGGTCAAGCGGTAACGCTCCCACTGCCAGGAAACATTGCCGTCAAAACCGTCAATCGGAAGGGGCTCCGCAAAAATAGTCGGCAAATGAAGTTCGCCTGACTTGGTGTTGATCGTGAATTGCCCGCCGTGGGGGGCAAACACAAGATGACCGGATAAGTTTTTCACGCCCGGAACATCGCCGGAGGGATTGCCGGAGATATTGACAAGATCGACCGCGCCTGAAATATCGCTTTCCCGATTGCGTTGTGTGACCGTGAAGCTGCCGTTGTCCAACGCGCCTTGATAATGCGATTCCGCGAATGCCGTGCGAAACGCTTGCGGTAAAGGCAGACCTTCCAACACTTCAAACAACGGTTGCAATTGAAGGTGCTTGAACGAAAGCGAGGCTTCTTGGGCGGAGGAAAGCGCGGAAAGCCAATCCACGGTTTTGACGGTTTGATCGGTTTTGATGATCAGCGTGACATCCGAGGGCGGCAACAAAGAACCGTTGCCGCTCAAAAACGTAAAGTTGCGCGCGGCAATGGTGTAGCGCGCCAAGGCGGTGTCGCCGGAAGTTTCCACGATTTCCCGCTTGCCGGTTAAACGCCCGCTTGCCTCTTTGAAGTGAAGCAGCGGCAATTCGGCGGCGTTTTCTTTTTCGGCATCGGTGGTGCCCCATTCGTCGGGAAGCAAACGCACGGCGGCATCGGTGAGTTGAATGTCTAGCGTGAAGTTCGTGATTTCACGCTGAACCACCGTCACGCTGTTTTCAAATTGCCCCTTGCCGCTTTTGACATTGAAGGGAAAATCAAACCATTGCGTTAAATCTTTAAAGTCCACGTCTTTGACGCGAAAAATCCAACGCCACGCATGATTGGGATTCAACAATCGGGATATGGGTTGCCCTTGAACGTGAAAAGAAATCGGCGGTTCGGCGGGGGCAGCGGATGCCGCATCGTCGGAAGTGCCATCGGTCTGATGCGTGTGAAACACTCCGGAAAAGGTCATGGCGTTTCGTCTGCCCACCAGGGAAAAATCACGAACCCGTAAGGGCGGCGCCTGACGTTTTTCATCAATCCAATCCACCGAACCCTTGGTGATTTCCATCGACGATTGACGCCTGAGCCACTCGGTCAACGTAAAACCGGAATCCTGCGCATTCTTACCCGCTTTTGCAGAGATGACCGAGCCGCCGACGATGATTTGATTGTCGGCGTTGCGGCGGATCACCAAACGAGGCGCGTTGATGAGGAGCTTTTTAAAGCGCACGTCTCTGTAGAAAAGCGACTGCCAGCTCACCAGCATCGTGACATCGGGGAGGTCGATCTGCGGCACAAGTTCGCCCAAATCTGCCTCGTGATAATTCACAACGGGATCATAAACCCTTAAATCTTTAATGATCAATTCGGGATTCCACCCGTCCCAGCCCACCGTCAAACTGCCGATCGTGACGGGTTGCCCGATTTGACGGGCAAGCAGATTGGTGACGAGATGAGGATTTTGCCCGCAGTAGGGCAATACATAAAACCGCGTGACTAAAACCGCGAAGATCGAAAAAAGAAAACAGGCAACTGCCGCGACGAGAAGCGCGATGCCGGTTTTCCGAATAAACGACACGGTTTTCAAGATGACTTCAAAATAAAAATAAAACGGTTGGCAATGTAAGTGTCAAATTTAAAGCGCGCTTGGCAAACGTGTGGCACAATTTGAAACCTTTGTAAAACAAAGTGCTGTCGTTTTGCATAGGGGGTTTTAGTCTCCCCGTCCAAACACGCGGTTTTTAAAAGCCTCGCCCTTTGTAAAACAAAGCCCGACATTGTGTCCGTGTTTTTTTAAAGGTCTTCCTTTGAAAGTTTTGCCAAGGTGACGTTGATATTATTCTACCTATTTAGTGCCGAAGATGCGTGATTTTCTCCGATGACGGCACGATTAAACTTAACTTTTTCTCATTTTTATCGATTATGGAATTATCGGAAGCGCTCTCAATAAGTGCCTACGCGCAAAGAATGGTCAACGCAAGACCGGAATATTTGGCGGCTTGGGAGCGCGCGCCTGACGCGCCGTTGGATTGGGTAACCACGGTGGAAGCACCGATTGCCGAGGCCGTTTCCTCCGGCAATGCCGATTGGCTCAACACCACCCTTCGACAAACCCGCCAAAAGCTCATGCTCAACATCATGGCGCGTGATCTTTTGGGCATTGCCTCTTTGGATGAAGTCTGTGGGACGATGTGTCGATTTGCGGACACCGTGGTGCGCGCCGCGTTGAATTTTCATGGAGCCAATGTCACGGAAACGCGCGGGACGCCTAAAAACGCCGACGGCGAACCGCAGTCTTTGATCGTGGTGGGGATGGGCAAATTAGGCGGCGGGGAATTAAACGTTTCTTCCGACATTGATCTGGTTTTTTTGTATCCCGAAGAAGGCGAGACTGACGGCGAACGCGCGATCAGCAATCACGAATATTTTAAAAGGGTCGGGCAACGGGTGATCGCCACCTTAGACGAACTCACGGCGGACGGCTTTGTCTTTCGGGTAGACATGCGCTTGCGCCCGCACGGAGATTCCGCGCCGCTGGCTGTATCTTATGACGCTTTTGAGCAATATTTGTTGACGCAAGGGCGAATGTGGGAACGTTATGCGTGGTTGAAGGGACGCCCCTTGACCGGAAGCGATAAAGATCACGCCGCCTTGACGCAATTGATCACGCCTTTTGTTTATCGAAAATATTTAGACTTTGACGCTTATGAAGGTTTGCGCGACGTGCGTGAACAAATTCGTCGTGAGGGAGAGAAGCGAAACTACGCGGACAATATTAAATTGGGCATGGGCGGCATCCGCGAAATCGAATTCATCGCACAGGCGCAGCAAATTGTTCGCGGCGGAAGAAACCCCGCTTTGCGCGTGCGCGGCACGCAAGACGCCTTGCGTGTGTTGGCGGCACAACAAATGATTCCCGCCGACACGGTGGCGCAATTATTGGAGGCGTATGTTTTTTTGCGCAAGTTAGAGCATCGCTTACAGTACCGCGAAGACCAAGCCACCCAAACCTTGCCGCAAGATGCAGACATCAGAAAAACCATTGCGTTTTCCATGGGGTTTGATTCCACCGACGCCTTTTTGGAGTGTCTTGCCCTGCACCGCGAACGCGTTGCCCGTCATTTCAGTGACCTCTTGGGCACCACGCCCGTTGCCGAATCCGCCAAAAGTCACGGTGTCTCCCTCACCGATGATCCTCATCCTGTGGACATCGGTCAGGAACATTTCGTTCGCGCGGGGTTTGACGATCCCGAAGCGGCGGCACAATATGTATCGAGGTATCAATCCGGCGGGCGTTTCACACAATTGCCGGCGCGGTCGCAGGAACGCGCATTGGCGTTGATCAAACAATCCGTCACGGTGGCCAAAGAAGAGGCGGGCTTGTCGCGTCACGCGCCTGATGCCTTATTTTTCGCGCTTTTTTCGTTCTTGGAAACCATCAGTCGCAGAAGCGCGTATTTGGCGTTGTTGTCCGAACACACACAGGTCTTGCCGATGATCGCCCGATTGGTGGGCGCCTCCTCGTGGGCGGCAGAATACTTAAACCGACATCCAATCTTATTGGACGAACTGTTGATGCCTCATGTTTTGTTGGCGGAACCCGATTGGATCGCGTGGCGACAAGAATTATCCGAAAAACTTGCCGATTGCGCCGGCGACACCGAGCGTCAAATGGACGAGTTAAGGCATTTTCAACACGCGCAAACCTTTCGATTGTTGGCGCAGGATTTAGCCGGCACTTTGACCGTCGAGCGGCTTGCCGATCATTTAACGGCATTGGCGGATTTGATCTTGGAAACCACGATGAACGCCTGCTGGGCGATGTTGTCGAAAGACGACATCCGTCCGCGTTTTGCCGTCATCGGTTACGGCAAATTAGGCAGTAAAGAAATGAGCTACGGCTCTGATCTGGATTTGGTTTTTTTGTACGAGACAAGCGACACCGACGATGAACGCATGGAACAACGCTACACGCGATTGGCGCAACGCATCAACTCATGGTTAAACAGCACGACCGCCGCGGGCAATCTTTACGCCACCGATTTGCGATTGCGTCCCGACGGCGGTAGCGGGATGTTTGTGACTTCATGGGAGGGGTTCATCAAGTATCAAAACGAAAAAGCGTGGACGTTTGAACATCAGGCTTTAACGCGCGCGCGCTTTGTGGCGGGAGACAGCGAATTAGGCGGCAGATTCATGCGCGAACGCGCGGCCATCCTGCAACGCCCACGCAAGCCCTCAACGCTTGTGGAGGAAGTGGTGGCGATGCGTGAACGCATGTATGAAGCGCACACCTCTCGTGACGCGGAAAACTTTCACTTAAAACAAGACGAAGGCGGCATGATTGACATAGAGTTCATTGTTCAATATCTCATTTTAGCCAACGCGCACCAATATCCGATATTAACCCGCAACACCGGCAACGTCGCCCTTTTATCCAGCGCGGCGGCTTTGGGGTTGATCGACAAAAAAGACGCCGATGCCGTATCCAACGCTTATCGAACTTTTCGCCGCTTAACTCACGCCTGCCAATTACAAGGCAGAGAAGCCAAAGTCCCGCAAAAAAGCGTGACCGCCGAGCGGGAAGCCGTCAGCCGACTTTGGAGGAGGGTGATTGGGGGGGGCGCCCAAAAGTGAAAACCTACTTTTGGGCGGTGAGTGTTACCCCAAAAGTACCGGCAAAGCCGGATACTTTTGGGTAGAAAATGCGGAACACGCGCCGCGCCTTCGATCAGGAATCAGGAATCAGAGCGTCGTCATTCTGCGCGTAGTTTGCTTTAGCAAACGAAGTCGCAGAATCCAAGCCGCCGTTTATACAAAAAAGTATCGGGCTTTGCCCGTACTTTTTTGCCACTTCCTACCGCCCAAAAGTAGGGGTTTACTTTTGGGCGAATCCTTGACTACCATCGATACACCGCCTTAGCCGAGCCGGTGACGCCGTCTCTTTTGCCGACATAACCCGTCAACGCAAGATCAAACGACCAGCTCCCCACGCCACTCACGGAAACGCCTGCCTCCCCGATGGCCGAGCCGCCTTTTAAAGTTGCGGCGGGAATGTCCTGACCGTTGGTGCTCACCTTGGCTTTGCCGCCGAAATCATGTTCCCAGGCAAGCCCCGCATAAGGTTTGACGGATTCCGAAGCATTCCACAAATACCGCGCGCCGACTTTCACTCTTTCGGAATTGATCGCCGAGAATTTCAACGTTTCGCCGGAGGAAAGTTGGGTGTCTTTGGCGTTTTGACGTGTCCAGATCAAGCGACCGTATAAATCAAGAGAACCGGTCTCGTTGATTTTCCACCCATACCCGCCGCCTACCTGCGCGCCAACATATAAAGCCTTTAAAGTATAGTTTGCGTGTTGCGGTGTGTTTAACACCAAAAAGTCTTCTGTCGAAAATTTATTTTCGATGCGCCCTGCCCGCAATAATCCGTTCACGTAAAAACCGTTCGGATGATCCCAACGCCCCAGCACACCCACACCATAGTATCGAAGATCGGCATCGCCTTTGACCCGATGAGAGGGGAAAGTATTTTCGGTGTCGGCACTCCCGTTGCCCCACTCCACAAACCCGCCCACCGTCACGTTGTCTAAAGCGGTGGTTGCCCCCGTGACCAACGAAACGCCTCGTGTTTTAACCGAAGAACCGGTCTCGTATTTTGACGTGCCGCCGGAGACCACGCCAAAAAGATGAAGCCCGCGACGCTCTAAAGGATTCTCATCTTTGGCAAAGCCTTGATCGGCGGCAAGCCCGCCCGCGTCGGTTAAAAACGCCACCCCTGCCAACGCCCCTTCGGAGATCGCTTTGGCTTGGTCAAGCACGGGGTTGGGTGACGGCGACGGTGGCGTATATTCCTCGACCTCATCGTGAGTGGATAACGTATTTAAATATAAGCGTTGATCGTCCGTTAAGACATCAAACGTAAAGTGCAATGTCGTCCCGACAAATAACTCGGCTTTAGTATTAACGGGCGTGCCGATCACCTGACCGTCTGCGGTTTGAATCAGCGTTAATTCATTGCCCACTTCCCAAATCGGCGTGCCTCCGTTGACCGAAATATTGAGTGTCGCTCCGTCGATATGCGCATCTCCGCCGGTCACATACAACATCGTGTCGTCGGTGGTGAAATCATACGGCAACGGAAAGTATAAATCGGCGCCGTCGGCCATTAAAGTGCCGTGATAGTTTGCCGGCACGCCGGGCGTGATGTTTTCGATATAAAGATGATGAATCGCGGGAGGATTGTCCATCGCGATCACATCCAAGGTCGCGCCGCCGTCAAGGATGATACGGTCTGACGCCATCGCGCTGCCGGACTCCATTAAAAGCGTTCCTTCTTGAACAATCGTCTCTCCGGTATAAGTATTAACACCGGACAAGGTTAATGTTCCCGACGACACTTTGGTCAACGAGCCTGCGTCGGAAATCACGCCCGCAAAATTGCCTTCTTGAACAAAAACCCCGTTAGGATTGACCAGTGTGGTATCCGCGCTGTCGCTCGTTAAAGTGCCGATGATACGCGCCGCGTTCGTCCCGTCGTAAGTGGCATCATTGTGAAGGGTTAAGTGGGTGCCGGATGCAATATTGCCTTTTAAGATACCTTCTTCCACGATCGTTTCGCCGGTATAGCTATTGACGCCGGTCAAATCCAAAACGCCGCCGCCGGTCTTAAAAAGCCCGCCCTCTCCGTTTAAAGCACCGGAGACGGTTGCCGTGTCGCTCACCACACGAATATCGCTTTGATCATTCTCCAACACCCAGTCTTTACTATAATTGCCCGCGGACAATTGTAATGTCCCACCGGCAATGGTATTCACGCCCAAACCGATATTATGATCGGCTGACACCGATAAGATGCCTTGTTTGACCGTGATTTTGCCTTGATATTGGCTGTTGTCGGAAGACGCGGCAAGCACCAAGGTGGCGTCCCCCTCTTTGACAAGTTCGGAGTTTGCCGAGTGGCTGATCAGGTTTCCCGACAGCGTTTGCGTGATGCCTGCGTTTTGTCTTAACGTGAGTTTTCCGAAAGTCTGCGCCAAAGCATCTTCCAAAACGATGTTTTGTTGATAATCGGGATCACCCGCCGCGCGGTGTCCCAATTCGCCGTTGCCGTCAATCAACAATTCCCCGTTGGTGATATGGGTCACACCATCATAAGTATTTTTGCCCTTCAAGGTTAATGTGCCCTCGCCTTTTTTGGTTAAGTCTTTGCCGTTCCAATTAAAAGCGGTGGGCGTGGAAACCGTCGTGCTGTTATCCAACGTGTCGTTTTCCCCTAGCGTGAACCCTAATGAGCCTATATCAAACGTGCCGTGCGCGTTGGCATCCGGCTTATACCAAACAAGCCCATACTCCATCATGAGATTTTTGCCGGAAGGCACGTCATCAATTTTAAGATGCACATCAAGATACCGAGATTCATCGGGGATGCTGTACGTGGTGCCGTCCACATTCAATACAATTTTGGTCGTGTCGGTGGCACCAAAACTGCCGGCATCGGTGGCCGTGATTAAATACAAATCATCATTGACGGACTCATTGCCGGTGAGATGAATATCCAAAATCGTGCCGTCCGCCAAGTCTGCCGTGCCTGCGGTCATCGCCACTTCGTTTTCATCCGAGGCGGCGTTAAACGTTAAAACCGTGCCGTTGCCGGATGAAAAAGCATCGGCAATGGCAAGTTTCTTGCCATCGCCTATCGTCAACCCGCCCGCCGTCACGGTGACACGATCGGCCGATTGCGTCTCGCCGTCAAGCGTTAATACGCCCGTGTTGCTCTTGATAAGATTGCCTAAGGTTAAGCTCGAACCGGACAACGTTTGATCGGAAGTTTGATTAAAAATCAAATTGCCCGCGCCGCTCATGGTGATGTTGCCCGCGTAGTCTTTTACACTGTCGCCACTCGCAGAATCAAGACTGCCCGTGATGATTAAATCGCCGGACGCAATGAGGGTATCGCCTTGATACGTATTGTTTCCCGATAAGGTTAAACCCACGCCGGATAAAGTCACCCCGCCCTCGCCGGACAACACCCCTGACACGGTATTGCCGGTGCTGCCTAAAGACACGATTTGATTGCCGCTGACGTTATTTAATATCCAGTCGTTCGCGTAATCAAGGTCTTGATTTAATTCAAGCGTGCCGCCGTTTAAGGTGTGATCGCCGTTGCCGAGGTTATCTGCCGCCATCAAGGATAAGGTGCCGCCGCTTTCAACCGTCACCGCACCGTCGCCGATTTTGCTGTCTGAGGCAATCTTCAATATGCCGCTTTCGACCACCGTGTTTCCCGTATAAGACGAAGCGTGATCGCCGCCGGCAATTTGCACGGTGTTGCTCCCCGCTTGTATCAGTGTTCCGGCAATGTTAAGGTTCGCACCGTTTAATAATTGTGTATCACTGCTTGAATGGGCAAACCGGATTGTATTATCCGCGGCAACCGTGATGGTTCCCGTATAACCGGTCGCCGACAATTCACCGACAATCCCTTCTAACACCAACGTGCTTGCCGTCCCGTCCACCATCATATTGCCGGTAAAGTTTTCTTGGTTGCCGGACAAAATCAGTTCATTTTCCGATTTTTGTTCGAGCGTTCCCTCGCCGGTAATATTGCCGCTTAAGGTTTGTGCCGTGCTACCGGTTTGATTAAACGTTAATGTGGCAAGACTTTCTATCACAATACTTTCGTCTTCTGCCAATCGGCTGTCGCCTTCAATGATGAGGTTTCCTTCGGCAATCGTCGTCCCGCCGTCGTGCGAGATTGTTGCGTCTTTAAGCGACAGTGTCCCCGTGCCGGTTTTGGTCAACGCGCCCGCACCGTCTAACGTGATCCCCTCCATCGTGTAATGATTGTCGTCCACAAAGATTGTGCCGCCTCCCGTGCCTATCGTCCAGTCTTGGGTATAAACGGTATTGTCGTCACCGATCAACGATAACGTCCCTCCTGCCAAGGTGTGGGTTTGCGTGCCGGAACCTAAATGGTGATCGTCGGCAAGCGCTATCGTCGCGCCGCTATTCACCGTCACGGACGCGGAATCCGCAACACTGCCTGACAACGCAAAGGCAAGCGTTCCGCCGGAGACGATCGTGTCACCCGTATAAGTATTCTCGCCGGCGATCGTCAACGTGCCGTCGCCGGATTGGGTGAATCCTCCCGACCCTGACACCACCCCCGTATAAGAAAGATCGTCCGAGCGACAAAACGCCACCGCTCCATTGTTGACAATATCGCCGACGATGCTCCCCGTGGTGCCGTTATTGCCGATTCGCAAGGTGCCGGCGGACACGGTGGTCTGCCCGGTATAAGTATTTTCTCCGGTCAGGGTTAATGTATTATTCCCGTCTTTGGTGAGCGAGCCTGACCCCGAAATAATCTGATCAAACGTCACGGCATCCGAGCGGTTAAAGGTCACGTTCGCGTTATTGATAATATTTTGCGCAAGGCTTCCGACGGTGCCGCCGTTGCCGATTTGCAAGGTGCCTTCGGCCACGGTGGCCGTTCCCGTATAACTGCCATTCTCACCCGTCAACACCAATGTGCCGTTGCCTTCTTTGGTGAATCCGTCGTCCCCGCATAAATTGCCGGCCAGAATTTGATTGCCGGCTTCGGTCTTGATGATCCCCGCGCCGTCAATTTCCCATTGAGTGGCGTAGGTAGTGCCGGAGGCCCCCACCAACGCCAAGGTGCCGCCCGATAATTGGTGCGTGGGTGTGGCACCGATGTTGCCGTTTCCGGCAAGCTCTACGGTCGCGCCTGTGCCCACGGATAACGCCAGCGTTGAGGCAAGACTGCCGGATGCGCCAAACGCCAGTGTGCCTTCGGAAAGCGTCACCCCGCCCGTGAAGTTGTTGGCGGCGGTTAATGTTAATTTGCCTGTGCCGGTCTTGTTGATGCCGCCGGCGCCCGTGATCTGCCCACCAAACGTCACATTGATGGCGTCGCCTTGATCATCCGCCCCCACCTCAAGGTTGACGGTTTGCCCCGCGCTTGTGGTGAGTTTGGCAATATTCGCGTTGCCGCTTGCCGCATAGCCAAACGCAATCTGCTCAAAGTTTAAAACTTCACTAATCGAGGTCGGTGCCGCAGTTAAATTCAACACGTTGCCGGTGAATAAATCCGCACCCGTGCCGCCCCCCCCATACAGTTTTCCGGTGATGATCACGCCCTCACCCACATTGACAATATTGTCGGTCGCAAGACTACCCGTCGAGCTGACATAACCGCCATAAACATCTTTGGCAAACGATGCGCCGCTTAATGTCAGAACGTTCGCGGTGGCGTTTGCCTGACTGCTGTATCCGGCGAAGACATTATCCGCCACAGTAATGCGATGATCGGCGTTGCCGGTAATGGTGACCTCGTTTTCTGCCGCATGTCCAACATAATGACCATCGACGCTCAAATAGCCGGACGTATAACCTCCATATATTTGCCCCGAGACGGTGATCCCTGCGTCCGCCCCGCTTGTAAGGACGACTTTGTTTTTGCTCGCCACGCCGTTATCGGTTTTTCCGCCATAAATTTCGCTACCGCTTAACACCAAGTTGGTGTTGGAGGTGTTGGCAATGGTGACGATGTTTTCGTTGGAAGTATAATCACCTGAAACACTTGCGCCCCAAATCCTTCCGGTGATATTCATCGCGCCGGAGTTTGTTTTTTGGATGTCCACCACATTTCTAAGAACATCACCGTACCCAAAAGAGTACACGCCGTACACATTGCCGGTGGAGCTGTCGATTAAATGAACTTCGTGATCTAAAACCGTTTGCGTCTTGCCGCTGGTGCGCTGTATCACATACGCGCCATACACTTGAACAATCGTGCTGTTGGTCACCGTGATCACATTGTGTTGAAGCGTGACATCGTCCCTTCCGGAAGAAATAACACCGTACCCGGAAATATTGCCGATGGAGGCATTGGTGATGGTCACGGTGTTGTCTTTTGCCGTCATGTCTCTGGCGTTGCTGCCCACAAAAGCACCGGCAATCGAGCCGCTGATATAGTTCAGGGTTTTTGACCCGCCGCCGGTCAGTGTCACACTGTTATCGTGGATGGTACCGCCCGTGCCGTTGGCCGATGCGCCAAAAGTATTGCCGTCTAAAACACCGGCGGTGATGGTCACGGTGTTGTTATAGACATCCCCGGTGCCGCCGTTCGCGCTGCCCAGAGTGGCCAACTCGCCGCCGACGGCCACCACACCCCCCGCTCCTCCTAGCCCTAAAGTGCCGCCGTCAATCACGACGGTATTGTTATAAACGTCGCCGGCTTTTGCCTGACTAAAGCCGCCATGCGCCCCCCAGTTCGCCGTACCGCCGCTGACGATCACATGATTATCGTAGACGTTACTGACTCCGGTATCGGCGCCCGGCGAGCTGTAAGCACCAAATAGGCCGCCCACTCCACCGGAGTTGGTCGGCTCGACGATTGAGCCGCCGGTCATGGTTGCGGTGTTGCCAAATATATCTCCCGCTCCTACCGAGTTATGTCCGGCGATCGCGTTTTTACTGTCCACTGTTCCGCTGTTGAAATAAAGATTGTTGCCGGACACGGTGGCGTTGGGTGTCGAGGAAGGCGCCGACGCACCATAGATATTATTTTTGGTGGTGTTGCTGCCATACGAAAACGTCAAAGAATTATTGTTCGGGTCACCGTTGTGATTGGTGCTGGCGTTTGCTCCCGTAGAATTGCCATAAGCCTCTCTGTCTTTGTCGGCGGCGGAAAAAGTGAGATCGCCCGCAAAGCTCGGTGCGGCAAACAATGCCGCAATCGAGACAAAGAGCAACAAAGGCGTAAACAATTTGCGCTTGCTCCCGCGGGGTTTGGCACACTTATCCCTATGGGCATGCCCTTCCCATGAATGAGGGTGATTGATCGACAAGGCAAGGCTTGGCCTGCTCGTATTAAACGCGCGCGTGTTTAGGTTGTCCATGATGGCACTCCATATTTAGGGGGAAAAATAAAGTGCGGAATTGCTTTGCCTAAAAGGAAAGGCGAAAGGGGAAATCGCCGCAACCAAGTGCGAATTTACTACCGATGATTTGCCTTTTAAAGAAGAGGCAAGGATTCATTTGTAAAAAAGCGTATTTGCGCCTAAAAATGAGACAAGGGTTTCAGAAATCAGAGGTCAGGGATCAGGAATCAGGAATCAGTGCGTCGTCATTCTGCGCGAAGGCGCGTAGCGCCGAAGTCGCAGAATCCAAGCCCTCTTTATAAAAGGGGGTGGCTACGAAGTAGCCGGGGGTTTGCATCATCCGCCGTTTATACAAAAAAGTATCGGGCTTTGCCCGTACTTTTTTGGAAACTATTTCCGCCCAAAAGTAGGGTTTTACTTTTGGGCGAATGGTTTTTACTTTTTGCCGAATGGCTCCTCCAATACAAACGCCGCACCGTCATCCTGCCCTAAGCGTCTGACCAGATAAGGCATCACTTCCGACAAACGCTTATTTAATGTCCACGGAGGATTGCCGATCAACACCCCGCTCCCGAACATGCCATAGCCTTCAATCGCCGGTCGTTTGACCGTCAACGCCACATGAAGCGTGCGCGCAAAAGGCAACTTGTGAAATTGTTGAATCATGCGCGTGACCTCCGCTCTTTTTAAACACGGATACCATAACATATAAATACCGGTGGCAAAGCGAGCCAGCGCGTCGCGCAAGGCAACGATGACCTCTTTGTAATCGTTTTTGATTTCGTAAGAAGGATCAATCAGAATCAAACCGCGCCTTGATACCGGCGGCAAGGTGGCTTTGAGCCCTTGAAAACCGTCGCCGTGATCGCACAGCGTCTTGACAGTGGAAGGGTTGGCGTTCATGGTTTTTTTTAACAACGCAAAATCCGTCGTGTGCATCTCAAACAAACGCAAAAGGTCGGTGGCGCGCGCCATTCTTTGCGCCAGCAAAGGCGAGCCCGGATAATAACGCAGCACTTTGGATTGCGGTGCCGTTTGTTGAAAAGACTTGATCAAATCAAGATAACGCGCCACCGGTTCGGGGGCATCTTGTCTTCCCCATAACTTGGCAATGCCGGTGGACGATTCTTCGTTTTGCGCGGCAAAACCGTGATCTAAGGCGTAAAGCCCTGCGCCTGCGTGAGTGTCGATATAACTGTAAGGTTTATCTTTTTGATTAAGATGGGTTAAAAGCTCAACCAAGACAATATGTTTTAATACATCCGCGTGATTGCCGGCATGAAAGGCGTGTCGATAACTTAACATCCGTGTTCCTGTTTAATTTGTTCTGAAAATGTTTTCAACGACACATTCAAAGAATCGAAAAGCGGCTGTAATAAGCGCCCTAATTTTTGTTCGATTTCCGCCCCCGGGTTGAAGGGTTGCCCGTCAATAAAAATACGCATCACGTCCGAGAGTTTGAGATGCTCGGCACTCATTTTTAACACCCAAGTGTCTCCCTGCTGTTCCCCGCCCTGTTGAACAAAACCTTTTTGCGCCAACTCGTCGAGCAAATAGTAAAGCTGTTCATCGGCAACGTTTAATATACGGCGCAGTTTCGTCACGGAAATCGAGCCGCCCTTTTTTTGTTCTTCGTAAAGAATCAATAGAATTTCGATCGCGTCTTGAAAATTGCGTCGAAAGTCCGGCACCCGTCGCCAAGCCGCACCGCGCCAATAAGACATCGAGGCCGCCACAATCGCGCCCGCCAACACAATCAACCACAAGCAATACAACCAAAGCAAGAACACCGGCAAACTTGCAAACGCGCCGTAAATCAATTGATACGAGGCGATTTTGTTGACGTACCAAGAAAACGCGACCCGCGCGATTTCAATGAATATCGCCGCCGTGATCGCGCCAAAAAAAGCGTGACGCAATCGCACGGCGCGGTTGGGGACAAAGCGATACATCAAAAGCAAAAACAAGGTGGTGACGATCAGTGAGTTGGTATGTTGAAGCACCACATTGGGGAGATGAACGGAGGAAGTCATCGGCAACGAATGGTTGATCCACCGCCATAACGTAAAACCAATACCGATCAACAAAGGTCCTAACGTTAAAATCATCCAATACACCAACAACTGTAAGCGCAACGGGCGGGATTTTTTAACGCACCAAATGCCGTTGAAAGCATCCTCAATGGTACGCAACAGCATCAACGCCACAACCGCCAGCACAATCAACCCCGGCGCCGTCAAATTGCCGACGTTACTGATGAACGCGTTTAAATAGTCTCCGACTTTTTCCACGTATTCCGGCACCAACGCGCCGAACACCAAATGCTGAAACCGCGATTTAAAATCCGAGAAAACCGGAAACGCCGACAAGACAATCAGTGCCACCGTAAAAAACGGAACAATCGCCAACAACATCGTGAAGGTTAAACTTGCCGCCACCCGTGTCATTTTGAGTTCTATCGTTTGCCGAACGACAAACCGCGCAAAATCCAAAATCGGATAGCGTCGTGAAAGAGAAGAGATGAAAGAAAGGGTCATGGTCGATTGCTGTGGGTTAATCTTGACAAGTATCCGCGAGAAGAGCATCTAAACGATTGGCAGCTTCAGGCGGGTTGAACACCTCACCATCGCGGTCACGGTCATCTGTAATATCTTTTATTTGCAATGCTTTAATTTCCATTATTCTTCAAGAAAAGGATAGAAGGCTTGCTCATTAAATTTATAAAAGCTCTGTATCGTATCCCTTATATTTCCAATAATTTCAATATCCCACTTTATCTCATCATGGGTTGGGTTGATGGTTTGCAGTAACTCGAAAATAGCGCCATCAACAAAGTCTTGTCTTTTAATCTGTTCTCGGGTTAATTCCATTTCTAATCTCCGTCTGTGGCTTTATACATTCACACCGTTTCCTCTTCAATTTCAGAAGGACTGGGTTTCTCGATGGGTGCCGCTGACAATTTTTCCGTTTTGGAGGAATGAAGCTCGTCCTTATCAGGCAACGCCTCGATCTCCAACACCACCTCATTTTTCTTGTGATCAAAGCCGACATTGACTTTGCCGCCGCGCGATAATTTGCCAAACAATAATTCATTCGCTAAGGCTTTTCTGACCGTGTCTTGAATCAGGCGCATCATCGGGCGCGCGCCCATTTTAGGGTCAAACCCTTTGTCGGCAAGGTATTGCCGCAATTCGCGCGTGAAGGTTGCCTCGACCTTTTTTTCGTAAAGCTGCGTCTCTAACTCAACCAACATTTTATCGACCACTTTTAAAATCACCTCGCGGTCTAAGGCTTTAAACGAAACAAGTGCGTCCAACCGGTTTCTGAACTCCGGCGTGAACATGCGATTGATCTCCGTCATCTCATCGCCGGTGTTGACCGCATTGGCAAAACCCATGGTTTGACGCGCTAAATCTCCCGCGCCCGCGTTGGTAGTCATCACAATAATTACATTTCTAAAGTCGGCTTTTCTGCCGTTATTATCGGTAAGCGTGCCGTTATCCATCACTTGGAGCAATACGTTGAATATATCGACATGCGCTTTTTCGATTTCATCCAACAACAAAACGCAGTGCGGCGTTTTTACAATGGTTTCGGTCAGTTGCCCGCCCTGCTCAAACCCGACATACCCCGGCGGCGCGCCGATCAACCTTGAAACCGCGTGACGCTCCATGTATTCGGACATATCAAACCGCACCAGCTCAACGCCCAATGAAAACGCGAGTTGCCGCGCCACTTCGGTTTTGC